>CAYSVE010000027.1:0-19665 GCA_964434365.1 uncultured Anaerolineaceae bacterium
AAGGCGCTATCACGCGCGAGTTGGGAAAGCAAATCGGCTAGCGCCTGCGGGTTTTTCTCATCTACGAGGTAGCCGTTGCGGCCATCTTCGATCAGCTCAGGAATGCCAGAAACGCGCGTCGATATAACCGGTACACCGGCAGCCATCGCTTCCATCAACACAATTGGAATCCCATCGCGGTCCCCATTTGCGGCTGTGACGCACGGCAACACAAACACATCGGCGGTAGCGAAGTAGTTCAGCAGTGCCGCCTGAGTATAAACACCTTCGAAGGTGAAAAATTCCGCGAAGCCGAGACTCTCAACCTGGGCCTGTAACTGAGGACGCAATGCGCCATCCCCGGCGATGACACAGCGAAATTGTACGGCGTTAACGTGTAATTCGTGGCAGGCGTCGATCAAGTAGCGTATGCCCTTGCGCTCGACGAGTTGGGCTGCACACAAAATCGTAAATGGATGCTCGACGGGTTTTGGGCGGTCGACCACTACGAAATCATCTGGGTTGATTCCACAGTGCACAACGTGTGTTTTCGATGCAAAATCCTCCACCGTGGCGGCATACTGGTCAACGAGGTATTGGCGGGTATACTCAGAAATGCAGATGATTGCGTGTGCCTGGGTTAGCTTGGCACGCATCAGCAACCTGTCCGTAAACACGATATTGTGCACCGTCATGCTAAAGGGAATATCTAACAGGATAGACATATAGAGTGCCATCGACGATGCATTGATCGTATAATGGGCATGAATGTGGTCGATGGCGTATGCGCGAATGTGCCACGCAAGATAGACACCGCCGAGAAAGTGCTTGATGTTCCGTATCCATAATCGGTGCTCGCGACTCGCCTCCGAGCGAAGTGCTTTCAGGCAGCGCAGGTAGGCCGCCCCATCCGAGAAAAGCCACCGCACGTGTGCGAAGGATATTTGGACTATGCGCGGAACCGATAGGGGGAAAATGTAGTGTGTGCCGTCGAAGTCTGTTTGCACTTTGGGGTCAACTGGTGTGGCTGCAGGCGGCTGATTGGCGAGCGTGAGCACCTGGACACCACATGCCCGTAGCGCATCGATTTCCCGGCTGATGAACGTTTCGGTGCGGTGCGGATACACTTGCATGATGTAGGCCACGGTTTTGTTGTCAGTCATGAGGCGAAACCCAATTAGTCAATTGGTGCGATGTGACGGGGCGTTCAGGAACGCATGGCTGAATTCTACCAGTCCCATGGCACCAAACGCGCAACCGATTTTGATCTCACTTGCTGGCAGCGCCAGGTAACGTCATGATAAGTCGTCGTACATTACTCAAGGGTGTGGGTGCAGGCACGCTAGTTGCCCTCTCTAGCCTGCTGGTCAATCCTTTCGATAGCCGTGGCCCCACCCCGAATATACTCCTCGTGCTCGTCGATTCGTTGAACGACTGGGTGAGTGCACTTGGTGGGCACCCCAATGGCTCGACACCCAACATCGACCGCTTTGCGCGGCGCGGTGTGCTGTTCACCAATGCACACGCCCCAGGTACAAATAGCAACGCCGCACGGACAAGCCTGTTTACCGGGCTTCATCCGCTAACTTCTGGCATATACGGGGGCGCTACACATTATCGGTCGCTCTATCCACAGTTGATGACCTTACCACAGTATTTCCTGCGATTAAGGTATCAGGTGGTGGGGAGTGGGCGGCTGCTGCACCGCCCAGATATATATACATGGCAGTTCGAACCCTTCGTGCCTTTCGACAATGCTCTCGTCAGGGAGCAACTGAGCGGCCTCGATTTTGGTCCGAACTTCGATTGGGGCGCGCTCGATGTGTCGCAGGTGCAGATGCACGACTATAAAGTTGCCCAATGGGCGTGCGACACGATTCAACAATCCTCGGGGCCGTTTTTCGTTGGGGTGGGTCTCAGCTCCACCCGACCACCCTGGTATTTGCCTCGTCCATTGTTCCGGCGCTATAGCCCTGGATTCGTGGAGCTGCCTGAGGAATCGAGCGGGGTGATTCCACCCGAAGCACAACAGATTATCGAGAGCAACTATCGTCACAATGTCGTGTCGGCAAACGATCGGTGGGCCGAAGCGATTGCGGCGTATCTCGCAAGTATGCTCTTCGTCGATGAAATGTTCGGGAAGCTCATTGCAGCCCTGGATGATAGTGAGCACGCGCGAAATACCGTCGTTATTCTCACAAGTCCACATGGTATTCACCTGGGGGATAAGGGATTCTGGTTGTACGACACCCTCTGGGAGCAACTGACACGCGTGCCGCTCATCATCAGTGTGCCGGTGCAGGGCACAAGCTCGGATTACATGAGCGGTGGGCAGGTCTGTGAACAACCCGTTAGTCTCGTCGACCTATACCCAACCGTTCTCGATTTGGTCGAGCAACCGCCGTTACACAATCTCGATGGTACAAGCCTGGTGCCGCTTATAAACGAGCCGACGACCGTGCGTGACCAACCGGTGCTCATGGCGCGCACCGAGGATGAGCTTTCGGTGCGGACGAACCGGTGGCGCTATACACGATACACCCGTGGCGGAGAGGAGTTGTACGAATACCTTGGCGACCCGGATGAACTCATCAATTTGGCGAACAACCCCGCGCGCGATGACATCAAGCAAGCCCTTCGGCAATCGCTCGATGAACACCCGATGAGGCGCACGACTTCGAACGATCTAAGCCAAGAATCGTCATGATTTACGTGGTCCTCGGGATGCACAAATCGGGTACAACGCTGGTGTCGATGCTGTTGCATCATGCTGGTATCAACATGGTCGAAGCGCCACCAACAGTGAACTATGAAGCCGGTGGTTTCTATGAACGTGAGGCAACCTATCGGCTCAATCTTGCGCTCATCGACGAACCCCCAGACTGTTTGGAACTCCACAGGCCACCCGCTCACCTCCACAACGCGAAGATGCTGCGTGATTCGATGTCCGACGTGGTCGGGCGTGTCTCGTCTGCACATAAAGATTGGGGATTCAAGGACCCACGAACATGCCTCGTTTATACTGCCTGGAAAGCAGTGCTCCCGCCACACAAGCTCATCGTAGTCTACAGGCCGGTCGAGGGTATGTGGCACCGGTTCGACAACGTGGGCAAGCGGTTCTGGCTGAAGGTTCCGCGTGCGATCTCAGTGGTGCGCCGATGGTGCGAGTATAATCAGGCCATAATCGGCATCTTGCGCAATGTGCATCGAAATGATTACATTGTCGTCAGCTATCCCGATTTGTTGACTGGCAAGTCAGAATATGAGCGCCTTGAGCGTTTTATCAGTCGCAAATTGGTCGACAAACGGCGCAAGCCATCGTCAGGGCGGCAGGTTTCTGGCCTGCTTCTCGGCTTCGCCAAGCGTTTAGTAGCAGCTACTTCGGAGTATCGTTATCAGCAGATTATCGAGCAGTTATCCGCGTATCGTGCGGGTTCCAGGGTGGGGTAGCACGATGCTAAGAGCAAGCGCGAACGTGTTCCAGGCACACTACCCGGTTTCTTTGCTGATGCTCTGGTTCGGCTCGTTTGCACTGTTGTTTGCCGTCTCGCCAGATTGGCTAACCTGGGGCTATATCGTTACGCTGCCTTTGGTCATCGTGTACGATGTGTATCGGTACACCGAGGCAAAAACGTTTACGCTAAGGCTAGGCGTGGCCGATGTGACAATAGCGCTGTACATAGTGTATGGCTTATGGTCGATTTTTCGCAACAGCGGCCTCCCGCTCGCACGTGATGTGTACCTCACGGAATTTCTTTTTCGTGCCGCGCTGCCAATGCTCATGTACTGGTTTATCCGCGTGAATCCATTGGAAGTGCATAAAATGCCCCTCTGGGTGTGGTTTCTCGCTGGCCTTACCGTGCTGGAAACCCTCTTCGGATTCATCACGTTGTTCGCACCGTTGATCCTACCCGAACCCTATCAACCTCGGGCCGTGCATCTCTACACACGCGCAACGGGGACGTTCGTCACTCCATCGGCATATGTGCTCACGCTCATCTTCGGCATGGCATTTGTTTTCTTGCGTCGGCACCGGTTGCAACCCTCGCGTGAGCGTCTAATCCTGACGTTTGTCGTCCTTGCCGGGGTTATCGGTGTGCTCATTAGCCAAAACCGTGGTGGATGGCTGGTGTTGCCCATCGTCGTCATCGTCATGATCGCCTTCGACCGGGGATTATGGCGCTGGCTCGTGGGGACAATCGTCGCGTTTTCGGTGGTGTTTCTGCTTGTGAATCCGGGTTTCTTCAGCCAATCGTTGAACCGCCTCACCGAGTGGCGGCAAGTGGAGAGTCGCATCACGATGGGCATGGCCGGGTTGGAACTCTTCCTTGCGAGGCCTATGTTTGGGTGGGGCTATGGCACCTACGATTTGCACGATTGGCGCTTTATGCGCACGATTGGGGATATCGAGCCAACGCGCTACGAGTTGTCGCGGGCGACTTCGCACAATACCTACCTGACGCTACTCGGTGAAACAGGCGTTGTCGGTTTTGCGCTCTACATGTTCACGACAGCCTACTGGCTTGTGCGTAGTATTCTGGCGCGGGTCCGGTCGAAGCAGACCTATGATTGGGAACTTGTTGGTATGATGTGGCTGTTGATCATCGTGATCAATATCGCTGCACAGTTCGCCGATTTTCGTTTCTTTCCGTTTGTCTCGTCGTATTGGTGGTTGGCGCTCGGCATCGTTGCAAATGAGTTGAGCACACAGCGCCCATCGTGAGCAAGACACGTCGACGTACTGGCAGCCAAATTCGGCTCCTGAGCGTCATCTTGACGTTGGAGCAGGGCGGTGCACAACAACTGCTGCTGGACACGCTCATTTATCTCAAGCAGTGCGGTGTGTTCGTATCAGTCGCTACCTTCGAGGACGGCCCTACCCATCACATGTTTGAGGATGCAGAGATCGAGGTGCATCTTATCGCACCCAAGCGCGCAGAAGCAGCGAATGTCCTAGCATTTATCGCGGAGATGGCGCGCATATACGCTGAATTGAAACGCCTCATTCGGGATGACCGAATCAATGTGATGCAAACACATCTGCTTACGGTATATGACTTCCTCATGCCGTGGTTACGCTTCGCAACACCATCGCTTGTGGGGCTGTTGATTACCTTCCACAACGTGAAACACGAATTCGAAGAACACAACGCAAGCGCCGTCAAGCGTCGGCTTTACAATGCGCTTTATCGCCTTAGCGCGCGGCATGTATCTGCGATCGTGGCTGTTTCCGATGGTGTGCGGCATTTCCTATCGGAGAGCGTCGGGCTCAGCGACGACAAAGTAGTGACGATTCCCAACGGTCTCCCTGTCCGCCGATACCACGTGCAAGGAAATCGTGCAGCATTTGCCAGTAGTTTGGGCATCCCCGCCGATTCCGCAATACTTGCAACGGTCGGGCGACTGCGTCGGCAAAAGGGCCATCGTTATTTGATCGACGCGATTGCCACATTGTCGTCAATGGGGCACGATGTGTGTCTGTGCATCGTGGGTGAGGGCGAGGAGCGACCAAGACTCCAGGCGCAAGTACAAAAACTTGGCATTGCTGATGCGATTCGTTTTCTGGGCCATCGTCGTGATATCCCCTACATTCTCGCCTCGTGTGATGTGTTTGTTTTGTCGTCGCTATGGGAGGGCCTGCCGCGCGCCGTGTTGGAGGCGATGGCAAGCGAAACGACAATCGTCGCGACAGACATTGCGGGCACAAACGAAGTCCTGGTCGATCGTGTCAATGCTCGGCTGGTTGCACCCGGCGAGGGTAAGGCATTGGCGGACGCGATCGAGGAAATGCTAGTACAGCCTGAGTTAGCACGGTCATACGCGCATCGCGCCTACTTCGATGTTCGGCAAAATTATGATATTTCGCGCATAGGTCAACAATACCTTGCTATCTTTGGTCGCGTGCTGGCTTTAAAATCGCCCGCAGTACCCGCAGAGGCACGAACCGATGAACGCCCCCGGTGAAATGCAAACGCACAAGTTTGTATTTATCTGTGGTTTGCATCGCAGTGGCACATCGGTATTGTTTCGAGCGTTGCGGGCGCACCCGCAAATCAGTGGTTTCGCAAATACGGGGTCGCCCCACGATGAAGGGGTGCATCTTCAGTCGGTTTACACTGCTCCCAGGTATCTGGGTGGGGCTGGCGCATTCGCGTTTAACCCACTCGCGTATCACGATGAGACATCACCGCTTGTGAGTGCTGAAAATCGGCAACAACTTTGGGATGCGTGGCATCCGCACTGGGATTTACGCCTGCCCTACCTCATCGAGAAGTCGCCGGGGAACCTGTTGCTCACACGTTTTCTGCAGGCGATGTTTCCTAACGTCTATTTTGTGATCATCATGCGGCACCCCGTAGCGGTGAGTCTGGCAACACGCAAATGGTACCGGCGTTCGCATCTTCGATACTACCGTCTGGATCGGTTAATCGAACACTGGTTGGTTGCATACGATAGATACCGCCGCGATGCGCACTACGTACAGCGTGCGCTGGTCATTCGCTACGAGGACTTTGTCATCGACCCAGACGCGGTCCTTGGTACGATTTATGCGTTCCTTGGGCTTGCCCCGCAGCCCAATCTGGAATCCATACAAAGAGACATCGATCGGCAGTATTTTGTGATGTGGCGCACACTGGCTACCAGTGTACCCTGGGGAGCGTTTATCAAATACATCATCTGGCGATACAACGATGAGGTCAAGCGGTTCGGATACGATTTGCAGGCGACCCCATCGAATTTGGGCCTTCAGTAACCAGTTTGTTGCGAACATGGTTTGTGGCATGGAGCGGGCAATATTCCATCGGCACCGTTTGCAGCATGTCGATGGGCACTACAGCGACTGCTGAACAACCTGCCACGGTCAACAGCATACCGTTTTCCTCATCGTTACCAGGAGCATATCACGTATATTAAGGTTCACAAAGGGTCAAAAAGACCACAGAAAGGCCTTTTCATTTGGCCTCGGTACGGGATCGACTCGCTGCAATTGTACCCAATTGATGTAGCATCAGTGAGATCGACGCCTCTAATCGTCAGCAATCCCAGAGCAACATCCGAAGAAGTCTGATAAAAAATCCTCAATCCTCCCCGGATATGTGTCTTTTGGTGTTACGATTGAGGTGGTGCAATGACCACCAACACAATTGCACAATCTGCTTCACGAATAAGCACAGCACAATAGGCAGTGCGTAAACCAGGGGAGAGAAACGCCTGCCGTTTGTAATCGAACAAAATGGCATAAAACGTATAATGTGGGAGATGAGACCTTGCAGAACCTCGTACTGCCTTCAGTTCGTTATTTCGCTATCGTTTTAGTTGCTTTTATCATCGCAGGCGCCACCACCTCCGCACAACAGAATACCTGCACCGCATCGACAAATTCCGCCGTCAACGTTCGCGCAGAGCCATCAACGTCTGCCTCTATTTTTCGCGTGTTCTCGCCAGAGACAACTGCCACCGTCATCGGAGAAACTGTGGACGCGATGGGCTTCATCTGGTGGAGCCTGGAAGGTGGCGGTTGGGTTCGTGAAGACGTCGTAGCGGTTCAGGGTGATTGCAACTTTCAAGAGGCAGGTACTGCCATCCTCACCGGAGATGGTTTCGACGAGCGCCTCGACGCGGCCCAGGATCTGTATGATCGGTCGGAGTACGCAGATGCCACTGCCCTTTACGAGACGATACTCGCCGCAGCAATCGAACGCAACGACCGCCTGAACCAGGCGGCGGCCCTAAATGGCATTGCAGAAATCCAGTTGGTGCAATCGGACTATGCTTCGGCAGAGGTAACCCTGGATGAGGCACTTGCACTCGCCACGGCCATTGATGATGCACCCACGGTCGTCAAAAGCAGGGTGCTCATCGGAGACCTGATGTACTACCTTGGGCAGTATGCTAACGCACGCGCCAGTTACGAAACCGCGCTCGACGGTGCTCGGTCGGCCAGCGACCGAGAACTGGAGAGTGACGCTGTCATTGGCGTCGGTCTCACGTATTGGGTTATCGGAGATTTTGAGCAAGCTGAGGGGTTTTTCCAGCAGGGCCTGGAAATCTCTACCGATGCAGATTATGCCGTGGGTCAGGCATCTGCCCTGGGGTTCCTGGGTTTACTGAATCACACACGCGGTGACTTCCCCACAGCGCTGGACTACTACGAACGCTCGATCGCACGTTTCCGCGAGATCGGCGACCGCGCGAGTGAGTCGGCGATATTGAACAATTCTGCCGGGGTGTACCTCTCTTTGGGCGAGTACGATGCTGCCACCGCCAACTACGAGCGGTCTCTGGAAATTGACCGGCTAGTTGGCAGTCGTAGTGGCGAGGCGAGCACGCTGGGTAACCTGGGTTCGGTATACCTTAGCCGTGGGCAATACCGCGAAGCTATCGACTACTACGAAGAATCGCTAGCCATTCACCGTGAGATTGGCAACCGCAGCGACATCGGCATCACGCTCAGCAATCTCGGTACGGTATACATTGACCTGGGTCGGCTAGACGAAGCCCTCGCGTTCTTCGAAGAGGCGCTGGTAATTCAACAAGGGCTTGGCGAACTGCCGACCGTCGGCACCACGCTCAATAACATCGGGGCCATCTACAGCGAACTGGGCCAATACGAACAAGCCCTGAGCTTTTATCAACAGGGGTTGGAAATCCACCAGCAGATAGGCAGTCGTCCCGAGGTAGGCTTTTCGCTAAATAACCTGGGATCGGTGTACACAAGTTTGCGGAAGTTCCCCGAGGCAGTCGCTCGCTACGAGGAAGCGCTGCTCATTTTCCGCGAGGTCGGTTTTCGGGCGGAAGAAGCGATTACGCTCAACAACCTGGGTGGGTTGAACCAGGACCTGGCTCAGTACGATGTAGCCCTGGCGTATTATCGACAGGCGCTTGCGATCAGCCGGGAGATAGGCAACCGAGCAGGCGAAAACACGACCCTAAACAACATTGGCTCGGTGTATCATGACCTTGCGCAATACGATGATGCGATAGATGCCTATGAACAAGCCCTGGTGGTTCAACGTGAGATTGGTGATGCAGCCGGGGAGGGGAACACCCTCAACAACCTTGCACTACTGTATGAGGATCAGGGTGAAGACGACCGGGCGATCGAAGTTTATACCGCGGCCCTGGCTCAGCAGCAGGCAGTGGGTGATCGTGTGGGCGAAAGCAACACCCTCAACAACCTCGCCAGCCTTTATGCCGACCAGGAAAACGACGCCGCAGCCCGTGAAATGTACGAACTCGCGCTGTCGATACAGGCGGAAATCGGCGATCGGGAGGGCGAAAGCAACACGCTTAGCAACCTGGGTGTGCTGTACAATGACCTCGGCCAGCGCGAACAAGCGCTCCAGGCCTATGAGGAGGCCCTGGCGATTCAACGCGAGATCGGTGATGTTGATGGCATGAGCAGCACCCTGAACAACATTGCGTCCTTCTACGAAGGTGGTGATGACGATGTCCTCGTGTTACGTCTGTACGAGCAAGCGCTTGACCTCGACCGCCAGACGAACAACCGCCCACGCGAAGCCAGTACTCTACAAAACATCGGCGACTGGTACTTCACGCGTGACCAGTACAACGATGCCCTTGGGTACTACCAACAATCATTTGCGATTCGGCAGGAATTAGGCGACCAACTCGGCCAAGGGCGTGTGCTTAATGCGATTGGCGGCATCTATCTCGACATGGGGCAATTCGCGGCTGCGCAGGCTGAGTTCGAAAATGCTCTGGCTATCAATCGGGAGATCGGTAATCGCTCCGGTGAAGGCTCGACCCTGAACAACCTCGGCGCCGCCTACGATGCCCTTGGCCGCAGCGAAGAAGCGCTCGAACTATACGAGCAGGCCCTGGCCATCAACCGCGAATTGGGTGACAGGGGTAAGGTCGCGTCCACACTCAACAATATGGGCGCTATCTATGTGGATTTCGGCCAGTACGACGAAACCCTCACAGCGTACGAGCAAGCCCTGGTAATTCAGCAGGAGATCGGCGATGTCGCGGGCGAGGCGGCTACACTCAATAACCTCGGTGGTATTTCTGCCGACCTGGGCCGCAACGACGACGCGCTCGCTTTTTACGAACAGGCACTGGGAATCCAGCGAGCGCAGAGCTACCGGGTTAGCGAGGGCATTACGCTGAACAACATCGGCACGCTCTACCACACGATGGGGCGCTATGGCGAAGCCCTGAACAACTATCAGCAAGCCCTGGCGATTCTGCGGGAAGGCAACGACCTTGCGGGCGAAGGGGCAGCGCTAAACAACATCGGGGCCATTTACGGCGACCTGGGGCAGTACGAAGACGCGCTGACCTTCTACGACCAGGCGCTGGAGATTCAACAGGAGCTTGGCGACCGAAGCGGGGCAGGCTCGACACTCAATAACATCGGGACAATCTACGACAACATCGAGCAATACGACAACGCGCTCACGTTCTACGAACAAGCGCTCGATGTTCAGCGGGCAATCGGGAATCAGGTTCAGGCAGCCTCCTCCCTTAACAATATCGGCGGTGTATACTTCGAGCAAAGGGACTACGATGTCGCGCTAGAGACTTACCAGAGCGCGTTGGAGATGTACCGCGCAGCGGGGAATCCGGCGGGTGAGGCATCTGCCTTGAGCAATATCGCCTCGACGTACTCCGGGCTGTCGTTGCCCGATGAAGCGATGAACGCCTATGAAGAGGCACTGGAGGCAAGCCGTGCTAGCGGCGACCGTGCCAACGAAACCATTACCCTGATGAACCTGGCCATCGTGTTCGAGCGAAACTCAAGAACCGACGAGGCGATTGCCCGCTATCGCGAGGCCGTTGAGACGGGTGAAGCCGTCGTGAGTGCGGCTGCCCTCGACGATGCGGTCTCATCGTTGGCCGGTGAGGTCGAGTATCGACTACCATACCAGCGACTCTCGGTATTGCTCGCCGAAGAAAACCCGGCGGAGGCTCTGGCATTTGCCGAGCGGGGGCGCGCGATTATCTCGCGCAATGAGTTACAACAAGGCACGATCGACTTCCGCACAGGCAGCGACCCAGAACTGCTGCGCGAAGAAAAGCGTCTTCAGGCCGACGTGCTCGCAGCCGAAGTGGCTTACGATGCCATCCTCGATGATTTTTCGGCAACCGATGAGGCGATTGTCGAAGCAGCAGAGATTCGTGATGCCGCTCGGCGTGCCTATGAGCAACATCTAACGGTGATGCGTTTGCAGGGGGGCTACCTTGCCCGCGAGCTATCCTTCGATACCGCCCCGCTCGAAGAGATACAGGCCGTTATTCCCGATGACACGACCTTGATTGTGTACAGCGTCGGCCTGCGCAGCGATGTGGGTGACACGGTCGCATTCCTGGTTACACAGGATGCCATCGAATCGGTGAGATTCGACGCCACTGCCCCAACTATCGATGAGCGCGTCGATGCCTTCCGCGTGGACGAAGCTGCGAATGTATCCGCCCTGGCCGATCTGTACGATTTGGTGTTTGCGCCAATTGCCGATCAGATCGAAACGAAGCGACTCATCATCGTCGCAGATGGCTCGCTGAATTATGTGCCGTTCATGGCGCTATACACCGAAGATATCGGTGGCGAGCGACGCTACCTCATCGACGATTACGCGATTAGCATGACGCCGAGCGCAACAACGTTGGTGCTCCTCGCCGAGCGCGAACAGCAACGTTCTGCGGCGGATGCCCTGGTGCTCACCGCACAGTTCCCAGGGTTGCCCCCGTTGCCATTCGCTAGAGATGAAGCAGAGCGCGTCGCGGCGGCACTCAATGTACAACCGCTCATCGAGCGTACCGAAAGCGATTTCCGCGCGGGCGCACCCGGTTCCGATGTCATCCATGTAAGTGCCCACGCCCAACTCAACGCCCAGGCCCCCCTGGAGAGTGCCATCTTCTTGCTGGAAGACGACCTGCACGACGGTGCCTTGCGCGTCAGGGAAATCTACGAACTAGACCTATCGGAATCTACCAATCTGGTGATTCTCTCCGGTTGCGATACGGGGTCTGGCGGCGATGGGGAGGACTTCGGCCTGTTGAACCGTGCTTTCTTTGCGGTGGGTGCAGAGCAGGTTGTGTCGAGCTTGTGGAGTGTCGACGATGCGGCCACCGCCGACCTACTTGCCGGGTTCATGGAGCAGCGCGCGCGGTACAGCAACGATGCCGATGCCCTACGCGCTGCGGCCCTCGAACTCCGCGAGACCTACCCAGAACCGTATCTGTGGGCGTCCTTTGTTATCACTGGGCTACCCACCCTGCAAACCCAGGCCGAGTCATAAGCTAGAGAAGGGGTATCAGATGAACAAGGTATCGCGTAGTTTGCAAATTTTCATCATCTGTTTGGCAGGGGCGATGCCCGTGCTCGCGCAGCCCAATCCGCAAACGAGTGAACCAGTCATCACGGTGATCGGTTTCAATGGTGACGTGCTGTTTCGACGTGAAGAGTGGAACGATGTGAACCAGACACTCGATGTTGGCGTCCAACTAACCGGCCAGGACCTTGTATTCACCGAAGGTGGACCTATCGAAGTCCTGTGCCCCGATGGTACGCGCCGGGTGTTCGACAACCTGTTGCCACGCGATGTGCTGAACTGCCCAACCGGGGACACGGTCATCGGTGGCGATGGCGAACGCCGCATCGCGTATCAGCGGGGGGGCATTCAGCGGCGCGATGTGCCATACCTGATCTCGCCAAGGGGCACACTGGTCGCGACGCCGCAGATCACGTTGCTATGGAATCATGTGCCAGGGGCCGAAACCTATACGCTGCGTTTGTTGGAAGACACGCAGACGATTTGGGAGCGTGCGGAACTGGACGCAGAAGCAGTCGTGACTGGCCGCACTGGTCAGTTCACGCCGGAAGTTACCTTGCAAGAGGACTCGGCATATACGGTCGTTGTGTGTGCGTCGATGGGAATATCGCAGACGTGCACGAATGACGAGGGAAACGCGTCGACAGTCAATTTGTCGTTCGCATATCGCCCACTGACTGACAAACAGGCCACTGCTCTGGAGAATATCAGGCGCGACTTTGGCGCAAATACCCCTGAAGGCCTGTACGCCCAGTCACTCGTGTTAGCCCAGCCACTCGACGAAACGCTAGCATATTATGCCGATGCTATCTCGCTGCTGGAACAAATTGCGACTGACTACGCCGAGTCGAACTTGGTAGTGTCCGCCGAGTTTCATAATCAAGTAGGCGAACTTTATCGCCGGGTGGGCCTGACGCAGTCGGCGCGGGTTGCCTTCGAGCAGGCGCAAACGTACGCCGAATCGAACACCGAAAGCTACGCCGAGTCGCTCATCGGGTTGGCATTCGTCGCAGATGTCGACGAAGCGAAATCCTTGCTCGACCAAGCCCTGGTCGTCTACAAGGGTTTCCTCAGCGAACCGGCTTACGTTGCGCTCGAACAGCAAACATGCGTCGTGCTGAATACGTGTAGCTAGTGCAAACTCAGGGGCAAGATAGCTCGATCAACCGTTCGCTGGCGTAGCCCGCCCATGCGGTATGGTCAGGGTCATCTGAGTTGCGGTATCTGATAACGTTGTTCAACGTCGTACATATTGCCTGCGAGGCAGTTGTTGTGTCGTCGGTAAGGGCCTGCACGTAATAGGCCTCTGCGGTGTACACAGGGATCGCAGCCTCGGTAAATTGGTTATTTGCTTCTGCAAGGGAAACTGCATCCTCGATGATAGGGGCGATCGTTTCGGTGTCGTCCCCATTCAGGTAGCGGGCGTGGGCTTCCATCGTCTTCAGCAAAAAGCACGAGCGGACGCCATCCAAGACGTCAGTATTTGTAAGATCGTGCTGGCCCGTGCAAAGCGACTGGCCGTCGAGGTACAGCCATCCATTGCGGCTAACCTCGATTATCTCGTTGAGGTCATCTTCGGTAGGGTCATCTTCGATCAACAACAGCGCCAGGAGGTACGCCGCCTGCGTGTTTTCGGTGTCGCGGCGCAAAGCCTGGCGATAGGCATTTTCGGCTTCTTCGCGGCGGGCCGTAGGCGACAACGATGTATCCGACTCGACGACATAGGCGTAATTCATCCATGCAAAGCTGCGTTGTACCCCACTGCGGGCGACGGCTGCATCACAGTTGCGCGCGAGGCCATCGTCGAGGGTGGTCGCTGCCTGTAGGCTCAACCTGGCCCGTGTGAAATCATTGTTTTGGAGGGCGACTACTCCGGCATCGTTCAGTGCCCCAGCCAAGTCAGCAACCTCAGGAGCGCACTGCTCACCCAGCGCGAGGATTTCTCGGGTAACCGCATCTTCGTTCGCGTTGTCGATGGCTATTTGCACCGCTTCGGTTTGGGCGTCTAGCGATGGGCTGCGGCCTACAATGTAGAAGATAGTCAAACCGGCAACGGCGACTAATGCGATGGCAATCGCGCCGTACCACAACACTCGGTTCGTGCCTGGAGACGACCAGGCTGTATGGGTAATGTCTGCAACAGGCATTGTGACGTTCGCATCGGCTTCTCGCGCAGAAGTCTCTGCGGGTAACGTATCCAGCGCCATGACTGTTTTTGTGCCCGCGGCAGGGTCTTTATCCGTAGGCATAAGGGGGGGTGGGGTTTGTGCGGCGTCCACACCCCGTAGTGCATCGGCGAATGCCTGCGCGAGTTCACCCGCCGTGGCGTAGCGGTCTGCTGGCTTTTTGGCCAGTGCTCCGTCGATTACGTCCTGCAAACTATCCGACAATCCAGGGAGTCGGTCGCTCAGTGCCGGGATAGCCTCGTTGGCATGCTTGTACATCACCTGCAAGCTGGTTTCCGCTTCAAAGGGATGCTCGCCGGTCAGCATCTCGAACAGCATGACGCCGAGCGCGTAAACATCGCAGCGTCCATCTACATCGCCGCCAAGAATTTGCTCGGGTGCCATGTAGGCCGGTGTGCCATACACTCGCCCACTCACCGATAGATTCGACTGCTGCGACGCGAGGCGCGCCAGTCCGAAGTCGCTTAGCAGCGGATTGCCGCTTTCGTCTATTAGGACGTTGTCTGGCTTAATATCGCGATGAACCACATCCTTGCGGTGGGCGTAATCTAGCGCCGAGGCAATTTGTTCCATCAGTTTCGCAATCCGTGAGAGGGGCAAGCGCTCCGCACTCATCACATCTTTTAGCGACCCCGTCGCTACATAGGTCATTGTAAGGTACGCAAGCGTATCATCGACCTCGTAGTCGAACACGTTGAGGATATATGGATGAGACAAGCCCGTTGCGATTTTCGCCTCGCGCGCGAAACGCGCCGCATATTCTTGCATGTCGCTTGTTTCGGGCTTCATCACTTTCAGCGCCACGGGGTTACCCGTGGTCGGATTCAATGCGCGATAAACATCCGCCATACCACCGCCGCCGATGTAGGCTTCAACATGGTACTTGCCAATGCTACGCCCAACGAGGTCGCTCATGTCACCATCTCACTCACCGCCATACACCCGCCAAGCATACCACGCTGACGAGGGGCGTGCCTCAAGCGAGCGCCGGGTAAGGGTTCGTGACGAGCGCTCTTTCTGATATAGCGATCTACTTCGCGAGGTATTGCAGTGGCAATGCTGCTGCGCCAACAGCGGGGTTTATGAGTTGAGAGACCATAATATCGGGTTTCAGGTGCTCGGCCATGCCCGCCAGATGCGCCTGCAATGCTGGGATAATCCAAGGTGAGGCTGCGATCCCAAATCCACCTGCAATAACAATGGCGGACGGGTTCAGTGCGGCTGCCACCCACAGTAGAATCTCGTTGAACCACTCTACTAGCACAGTCATCGATTTCTCAGCGAGTTCATCACCTGCGCGCGCGGCTTGTAGGATAGCTTTCGCATCGGTGCAGGCCGGCAACGTGGTGGTGGGCGCATTTTCCTGTTTGCGAAACCATGAGGCAATGCGCACAATCCCATTTCCAGAAATGACATCTTCCAGGCGTGTCCCCTCACCTGTATAGTGCCACCCCGGCGGGATACGCACCTGCCCGATCTCTGTCGCAACACTGCCACTACCATGGACCAGATTACCATTCGCGATAACCGCGCCACTCAGCCCGGTGCCTAATGCAACAAAGAGCAGATCGCGCGCGTCGGGCACAACAAAGTGCATCTCACCAAGCGCCAACGCCTTCACATCGTTTTCGATGAATATCGGTAAATTGCCCAGCTTTGCAGTTAACGCATCTCGAAGTGGTGCCTGTTGCCAGGTGAGGTTGCGCGCAGCAACCACAACACCACTGTCACTATCGACATAGCCAGGGCACCCAACCCCGATACCCATTACCCTCGGATACGCATCGATCATCTTACCGGCGATTGCCGCAAGCTGCACTGCAACCGCATCGAAACCATCGGTAACAGGTGTCGCGTGGTGGTGGGTGGCGAGCACGTTTCCATACGCATCGACCACGGCATACGCGGTCTTGGTGCCCCCAATATCGATGCCCAGTGAAAGCGTCATTCTGTGATGGTCACCTTTTGTAGTCCCTCGGGTTTATCAACCGGCAGGCCACGAAGTTCCGCCTGGTGCATCGCAAAGATTTGCCCCGGTATCACGGCCACTACAGGCGAAAGCCACTCATCAACTGTTTGGATGCGTAGCGGCGTGTGTGCAAGGGCGAGGGTATCGTCATCGTCGCTAACGATGAGTAGTTCCGTGCGGCGTTCGCGCATCTTTTCGATCAAATCGGCGATTTGGGGCGTCACTTTACCGGACGGGGCCACAACAATCACCGGGAATCCAGCACCGACCGTCGCAATCGGCCCATGACGGAAGTCGGCTTCGCTGTATGCCTCACCGATGACAGACGTCAGCTCCTTCACCTTCAACGCAATCTCGAACGCGGTTGCGTAGTTGTACCCCCGGCCAATTGCTGCGAACTGCGTCATATAGCGGTAGCGCGTGAATTCTCCCGCCATATCCTCAGTGTAATCCAGTGTACGGCGCACGGCATCTGGGATAGATTGGAGGGAATGCAGCAGTGAATGGTCATCTGCGAGTGTGGCAGTGAGGAGTGCCACCGCTATGAGCTGTGCTGTATACGTCTTGGTTGCGGCGATACTCAGCTCCTCCCCGGTACTCAGCCATATGTGATGATGCGCCGTCGTGGCCATGGGGGATGCCGAGAAGTTGGTAATGGCCAGTGTAAGCGCGCCATCGCGCTTTGCGTCCTCAAGCACGGTGTTCACGTCGCGCGCCTGCCCACTTTGTGAGATACCAATGACAAGATACCCTTTTAGGCGCGGTGGCGTACCATAGATCGTGTGCAGCGACGGTGTACTCAACCCTACCGGCAACCGTAGAAGCGCGCCCATCAAATATTGCGTGTAACGTGCTGCATTATCGCTCGTGCCGCGGGCAGCAATCACGACACCCACCGGGTTATATTCACGAATAGCCTTCGCAATTTGCGCAACGGCTTCTCGCTGCGTGCTCAGGAAGTCGGCCAGACGATGTGGCTGTTCGTTGATCTCAGTAGCAAGATGTGTCAACAGTATGTATCCTCGTTTCAGTCTCTGGTCTGTGGCGCAGGTGTCGAAGAGCGCCTGACAATAGATGTCGAAATCCGCGTAATGCCACGGATGCGGCTGCCGTGCATCTGTGCGAGCAACTGCCGCGCCGCATGTACACCGATCTGTTCGACATCGATACCTGCGGTTGTGAGTCCGGCGGCAGTGGCTTCTGGCCCGTCGCCCACACCCACCACAGCGACATCATCCGGGATGTGAACACCGGCGTCTCGCAGCACATCAACGGCAGCACACGCCATCAGGTAGTCGGCAGCGGCAAGGGCATCAAATTTAATGCCGGTCGCAACGGCTTCTCGCACGGCCTCTCGCGCAACGTCGACAGAAAAGTCTCCGCGCAGAAAAAGGGTTTCATCCAGGCTTGCACCAGCTCGTATCAACTCTGCACTGAAGGTGCCAGTGCGCTCCACACCATCGGTTTGGGTGTGGTCGCCCATCACAAAGGCGATGCGCTCGCGGCCCAGCTCATCGAAGAGGAAGTGTACAAGCTGTGCTACAGCGCCGACGTTATCTGGCACGACAGCCGGTATGTCCGTGTCGGGTATTGTGTGGCTCACCAGCGACAGGGGTATCCTCGCGCCATGCAACTCGCGGATGACCCTATCATCCAGTGAATTCGCGATAACCAGAACACCGTCAACCCCGTCGAATGTTGTCACCGGCAGCGCAGCCATCGGCGCGCCCGTTGTCTCGATGACAATTTCCTCGATTTCTGCTCGCAGCTGGTGCTGAATACCGGAAATCACCTGACGCTGATAGGGTTGCGTGGCATCGTTCGTAACAACAGCAATCTTCATCGCAAAATACCCAGTTCGTTTTGCAATGCCAACACAATTGCCCCGTTGAGGCTGAGCGTCTTGTCCGTTTCCAGTGAAAACAATACGTTGTCCACCAGGTCATGGGGGAGCAACTGACGGGTGTGCGCCTCAGCCAGTTCTAGCAACGGTTTCCCACAGTCGGCGACGGTACCCCCGAGCACGATCTGATCGGGACGGAGGAGGCCAATAACCCACGCAAATACATGCGCCAGATTCTTCGAAAGCTCATCGGTGAGGGCCATGCAAAGGGCGTCGCCCTGTGTATACCCGTACCGCAGGTCTAAGAAAGACCACTTTTCCGGTAGCGTCGACGCTGGATAGTCCGGTCGTAGTTTGTTGGCCCTTTCTTGTAGCGTCGCCCGCCCCAGCAAATCGATCCAGGCCCGCGTGTCTTCGCTGATAGGCCGCAATTGTCCGAGGTCGCCGCTGTGATGATAAGCTCGCCCTCCGATTGTGAAGCCAACTTCGATGCGGTCTTCGATGATCAAGGTCACGATGTTGCGAACATCGTCGGGCGCATGATTGGCCAATCGCGCCCGAGTCGCCAGCTCGGTGTCATTCCCGACATATACCGGTACGCCGTAGATGTCCTCAAAGTGCTCTGCCATGTGAAGTTGCCGCCACCCGAACCGACTTGCCAGCTGCACAATACCGTTTGAACTATCGACCACACCCCGTGTGCTGATGCCAATGCAAAGCAATTCGGCTTTTAGCTGCGCAACAAGCCCGTTAATCACACTCTCCATAAGTAGCAGAGGATCAGTCGCATCATGCGGTTTCAGTGGGAGTTCGTGGTGAACGAATGGCTCGGCGTTGAGGTCTGTCAACGTCCCAATAATCCGATCACTCCCGACGCTAACGCCGATTACCTGACGCGCCGTCGGCAAGAACTCCAGCAAGCGGGGACGTTTCCCGCCGCTTTCCGTAGAACTGCCGCGACCAGATTCGATCAGCAAGCCTTCGTCAAGCAGCGATGAAACAATATCGCCGACGGTTGGCCGGGTCAGCCCGGTAGCCTGCGCTAGCGCAGCGCGATTATCGGCTGTTCTGGCGTGGACGTGCTGCAAAATAAGCAAGCGATTATGATGTTTTGAACGATTTCGGCTCGATGACACGTAATACTCTACCTTTGGCAATAAACGCACGTTCAGCGGCACCGAACACCCTGTGACCGCTGCATTCGCTCAGTATACGCAATTTACCCATCAAACACGGTTGCCAGTCCCCTGCATGGCGACGGGTAACTGCCCGGTAGCGTTAACCTCCCCGAATAGCACTCGGCCTAACGCCGCCATCGACGCGGGGCGAATACTGTATGTGCACAGATACGTGCCGATGCTGGGGTATGCAACCCAGTCATCGGGCATG
>CAYSVE010000028.1:0-19485 GCA_964434365.1 uncultured Anaerolineaceae bacterium
CTGAGGGCCTTCGCGGGGATAACAAGTTCCACCACACCGTCGATCGGGTTTTCGAGCGTCATGGTGCGCACACTCAGGCGGTAGCCATCGGCGGCGGCCATCGTCATTTCGTCGTCTTCGATACGTGTGTAGATGCCCGTGAGGATAGGCCGGTTGTCCTCCTTGGCGGCAGCGAATTCGGTATGCTTGATCATCTCGCGCAGGGCCTTCGCCGGGATGCCCATAGACGGCTCGCCGCCAAGCGGAATAAGCGGGAACTCGTTGGCGTCGATGCCCTTGATGTTGGAGTTCGTCGCGCCACAGCGTACATTGACGGTTTGCGTGGCGAGGTCCAGCGTCATTTCCACCCGCTCTGGGCTGAGGTTGTTCACCAGTTCCGCGAAGGTTTTGGCGGGCAGGGTAATGGCCCCCTCCTGGTTGATCTTCGCGCCGATCCATGTCGTGACACTCATCTCCAGGTTCGTTGCGCTGATGCGCAGCTTGCTGTCCTCGGTAGCGATGAGCACGTTCTTCAAAACTTCCAGCGTTGGGCGGTTATCCACCACGCGGGCCGCGACCGCCAGCGCCTTGGCGAGGTTCTCTTGTAATACGGTGACTTTCATGGTGGGGGAGGCTCCAATTTATCCCAAATTTTTCCCAAATTCCATGCGCGAATTATACACTACATCGCAACAAGTGGAAATACATTGCGGAGCAACCAACCGAATATCAGGATGGGTAAACGCGGGCGCTGGTACAATGTTGTGCGCTATTCGCCCCGACTTTGCGGACCGCCTGCCTGGGCCATGTGCTACACGCACCCACAATACGGTTTAGCCTGCCGAGTCGCCCTGCGCCCGTGCTGCCTCCACAATTGGAAACACCTCGCAGGACCAATCTAAGATCGGCGCGAGCTGCTCCACCAATGAGCGCCCTAGGTCTGTCAGCGCGTACTCCACACCAAGCGGTGGTCCGTCCAGCACCGTGCGCTCGATGTAGCCGTCATGTTCGAGCTTGCGCAGGTTTTCGGTCAACACACGCTGTGTGATGTCGCCGATAACGCGCTTTACCTGGTTAAACCGCATGGGGCCATCTTCCAACGAGAGCAGAATCAGAATTTGCCACTTCCCTGTAACCCTGGCAAGCACATTTCGAATCGGGCATAACGCCGCTTCGACCTTGTCGGTCACGGTAATTGGACGCATATCGACCTCCCGTCGATCTTGTCATCTTGTGTCAGCCGGTATCGTAAACCATACCTGGTTTGGAATTAGTGCGTATTGAATACCAGATGCGAAAATTATACCGTTTTACCGTTGTTCCTCAAACCTCGCGCGAGCCGCAAGCCTGCGAAACCGGGGGAACCGACAGATTGTCCGCTTCCTACTCACAAAAAGTTCAAAAGGATGAACCGAATGATCTCCCGTCGAAATGTACTTCAGTTAATGGGTGGCGCGTCGTTGGCAGCAGCCTTCGGGGTGCGGCGTAGCGGCTCTGCCAGGGCACAGGCCGTTTCTACATTGGGCAGCGTGTTCGTCATGCAGCGTGCTCCGGTTACGATACACACGTATGTCGCGCCGGACGCATCGGCCCAGGTGAATGCGCACATCATCGAAACCGCCAACCAGCTCGTCGTCGTCGACGCGCAATGGTTCCAGACTTTTGCAACCGACTTCCGCGCCTACGTGGACAGCATTGGCAAGCCGATCGCACGCGTCATCCTAAGCCACGAACACCCCGATCACTGGTTCGGTGCCAGCCAATTTGCCGATGTACCGTTTATGACCACGGCGACCATCGCCGAAACGGCAGCGGCTAACCTGGAGTTCTATCTTGGGGTTTTGGCATCGGTGGGCGCAGAGAGCGAAGCACCCGAAACGCCGAACCTGCCAGAGGGCAGCCTGACGGGCGAAGCTGAGGAGATCGACGGGGTTAGCTTCGAATATCGCATCGACAATAATGCCGAGGGCGTGGAGCATCTCTCGATTCATCTGCCACAGGCCAATACCTGGATTTTGCAGGACCTCATTTACAACAACACGCACTTCTTCCCTGGTGTTGACCGCCCCAACTGGATCGCGACGCTGCAAAGCCTGGCTACCGAGACGACCCAGGAAGACCTGCTACTCGTTGGCCATGGGGTGCCGACGACCAAGGGTGAAATCGACTCGGCCATCGCTTACTTACAAGTGGCAGATGAGGTGGCTAGCAGTGGGGCCAGCGGTGAGGAGATTATCGCGGCGTTGCAGGAAGCCTACCCATCACACGGTGGCGAGGAACTACTCGGCTTCTGGCCGTTGTTCGTCCAGTAGCCTGGCCGGGTCCTCGAAACCCGAACGATGCAGTGGTGAACGTCCATAGTAGGGCAAGTAGGGCCATGGCGTTTGTCAGCCGCATGGCAAAATGCAAAGAGCCGCGCAGCGCGCGGCTCTTTGGGTCGTAGTAGGGTGTAGCCCCCGGTAGGGACGAACCCACGACCTACTTAGAGGTGTGAGCCGTTAGGCTACTGGGGATTACCCCCTTTAAGACCAAACATTGTTGGACCACCTCCTTTATCTAGTTGACAAGTGAAAACAGCGTACCACCACTTTGGTTAAGCGTCAAGTTAAGGCGATATAGGAGTTCTAACGGAACGTAGTGCGCGCTACTTCCCACGATGAAAAAACGCCGGTATAGTGGGCAATAATACTGGATGTACGGAGCAAAACTTAATGCTGAAACGTCTTCTCTTACTGGTTGCAACCCTATCGCTGATGGCCGTCCCGGCCTATGCGCAGGACGCCGAATTGGCGTTCACGCAATACGAACTCGACAACGGCTTGCAGGTCATCCTCGTGCCCGACGACTCCGCGCCCACCGTGGCTGTCGATGTGTGGTACACCGTGGGCGGGGCCAACGATGCCGACGGCCTCACCGGCTTTGCACACCTCTTCGAGCACATGATGTTCGAGGGCAGCGCGAATGTCGACGCCGGGGAGCACTTCGAAATTGTGAGCCAGGCTGGGGCGAGCTTCAACGCGTACACCTCGCGTGAGCGCACCGCGTACTTCCAGGCGGTGCCAGCGCACTACCTCCCGGTGATGCTGTGGCTAGAAGCCGACCGCATGGCCTCGCTGCGCGTAAGTGGCGAAAACCTGCGCAACCAGCGCGACATCGTCCTACAGGAGTACCAGCAGAATTACTCCAACGACCCGTTCGCCGGGCTGGTCGAGCAGCTCTACACGACGACATACAACTACGAGCCGTACCAGAACCTCATCATTGGCCAGCCCGAAGACATCGCAGCCGCGACCATCGAGGATGTGATCGACTTCCACGATACGTATTACGTGCCGAACAACGCGACGCTCGTCGTAGCCGGTGACTTCGACATGGCCAGCACCACCGAAACCATCGAGCGCTTCTTTGCCGAAATCCCCGCTGGTGACCCGGCCCCGGCCCTGCCCGACTACACCTTCGAATTGGCGGCGGCACCGGTAGAGATGGAACTCGACAGCACCCTTGCCACGGTGCCGGTCGTCGTGAGTGCGTGGGAAATCCCCGGTGTGGCCGATGACGACTTCCCGGCCTTCACCGTGCTCGACGCGCTGATGTCGTCGGGGAATTCCAGCCGACTCGTGCAAAACGTGGAGGAAACCGGCCTCGCGCTGAGTTCGTTCACCTTTTTGGATAGCAACCGCGAGGCGAGCTTCTTCGCGATTGGGGCTATCCCGAACTTTGGTCGCGAACTGGAAGAAGTTGAGGCGGCGACCTTCGCCGAACTGACGCGCATCGCCGAGGAAGGCGTGCCCACCGAAGAACTCGAAAAGGTCATCAACCAGAATGTGGTAAGCAGCGTGTTGGAACTCGAAACGGTGCTGGGCCTTGCCGAAGCGGTGCAGGCCGCCGAGTTCTACTTCGATGACCCCGCCGCTGTGTACACCGCCATCGAACGGCTGGAGGCCGTCACGAGTGCGGACATCCAGCGCGTGATCGAAACGTACCTGCTGCCCGAGGCGCGCCGCCGATACGTGCTCACCCCGGGCGATACCGCCCCCACTGCCATCGAAGACCTCGACCTGATCGAACTCGACGATGACACGGTCAACGAGCCGGATTTCGTGCTCTCGCAGACGGAAGCACCGGAGCCGCTGCCCGTCGCCGAGTTCGGCCTGCCGCCCATCGAACAGGTGGTGCTCGACAATGGCCTCGAAGTGATGATGGTGCAGATCGATGATATGCCGCTCATCAGTATGAGTGTGTACCTGCCTGGTGGCGGTAGCGCCGCCCCTGCCGACCTCGCCGGTGTGGCGGGCATCACCGCGCGGGCGCTCACCCGTGGCACCGAAACCCGCACCGCCGCCGAAATCGCCAGCACCATCGAGCAGACTGGCGGCAGCATCGGGTCCAGCGCCAGCGCCGATAGCTTCAGCCTCAGTTTGCTGGTGGATGCTTCGTTTACCGATCTTGCCTTCGAGATGGTGAGCGACGTGCTCTTCAACCCCACCTTCCCCGAGGACGTGGTCGCAAACGAGCGCGACCTCGCGCTGCAAAGCCTGCAATCCAGCCTCAGCGAGGCGGGGACGCTCGCAGGCCGCGCGTTTAGCAGCCTCGTGTTCACCGATCATCCATACGGCACCCTGCAAACCGAGGCGACGCTGAACGCCATCGACCGGGATGCGGTGGTGAGCTACTACGAACGCATCCTTGACCCTG
This sequence comes from uncultured Anaerolineaceae bacterium, assembly GCA_964434365.1. Classification (GTDB taxonomy): domain Bacteria; phylum Chloroflexota; class Anaerolineae; order Aggregatilineales; family Phototrophicaceae; genus CAYSVE01. The sequence goes on from CAYSVE010000028.1 coordinate 4,675, forward strand.
ACGGCGCGCTGTTGGTGGCCGTTGGGGATGTGACGTACGCCGACCTCGAAGCGCAAATCGCCGACACGTTTGGCGACTGGGAACCCAACCCCGGTGCCTTCGTCCGCGACTTCGCCCCGGCGACCTCTGCGGCCCCGGCGGTGTACCTCGTGAACCGGCCAGACAGCACCCAGGCGCAGCTTGCGATCGGCAACCTGGGCATCAGCGGCACCGACCCGGACCGCATCGAGGCCAGTGTGATGAATAGTATTCTTGGTGGGTCGGTGGCGTCGCGGTTGTTCCGCACGGTGCGCGAGGAACTTGGCTACACCTACGGCATCGGCTCGTCGGTAAACTTCCCGGTGGACCGTGGCCGCTTCATCATCAGCGGCTCCACGGGCAACGAACTCGTCGTTCCGGCGGTCGAGGAGATTATACGCCAGGTGGAAGACCTGCAAGCCAACCCGGTCGATGAGGCAGAGTTGTCGCTCATCAAGGATGACATGATCGGCAGCTACAGCCTCAGTTTGGAGTCGTCGCAGAGCCTCGCCGGGTCGTTGGCATCGCTCCGCCTGCGCGACCAGCCCATCAGCGCGCTGAGCGACTACACCGCGACAGTCGCGGCGGTGGACGCCGAAGCCGTGCAATCGCAGGCCCAGCGCGTGATTTTGCCCGATGAGTGGATTGTCGTCGTGGTGGGCGATGCTGACGTGCTGCAAGAACCGCTTTCTGCACTCGGTGAGGTGCAAGTCATCGACCCGCGCTAGCACGCAACATCGAAATCTACGCGAAGGGGCACCCACGGGTGCCCCTTTTGCGTTCATGGTTACTGGGTGTAGAAAACCGGCTCCAGGGTATCGATGATGCGACGGCCCACATTTACGTGGTCTTCGATTTCCACACGCAGGTAGTAGCTGCCGAGGTCGAAGAGCGCGAAATCGACGGTGTTGCCGCTGCCGCTGATGAAGCGCACCACCCGCCCGCTAAAGCCACGGGTGCTGATGTCCTCGCGGGCGTACACCTCGCCGCCAAGCAGGCCAGCCACCACCTCTTCTTCGAGGTCCGCCAGCGAGCCGTAGCGCTCGTTGTCGATGACCTGGAACGTCAGGCGCGAGATGTCGCCTTGCGTCATCGTGTTCACATGCTGGAAGCCCTCAGGTTGCAGTGTGAGCAACGTGTCGGCGGAGGTCGATGTCATCTGCCAGGTGCCAGGGTAGGTGACACCCCATCCAGCGTAGGGGTGTGCATACTGCGCCGGTAGGGGCTGCGGCAGCGGTTGATACACCACGCGGATGCGGTCACTCACGAGCACCGACCCATCGCGTGGCGAGATGACGATGACCTCGATGGTGCCGTTGGTGCCGCTGACGTTTTGCCCTGGCTGCAACTGAACCTGCCACGTGCCCTCCTGGCCACGGTCCACCGCGTTGAGGTAATCGGTGTCGCTGTCCAGCACGGTGCCGTTGGCATCGAGGGCGCGCACGAGGACCTCGTTGTTCGGCAGGCCGCCGCCGCTGCCCTCTACCACCACGACATCGGTGGGGACGGTCGCACCGTCACCCGGCGCGGTGATGCGCACGTACGGCTCCGGCACGATAACCGGGTCGGTCCAGTTGATGACGACCGCATCTTCGGCGATTTGCTGGCCCGCGTTGTTGAACGCCGCCACGATGATGCTGCCGCGCCCATCGACTGCGATTTCTGGCGTGAGTTGTACGCTGAAATCACCCGAGCGGTCGGCGAGGAAGGTGACGTTCAACCGGGCCTCGGCCAGAATTTCGCCCGACGGGCCGACCGCCCGCACGCCGAGGTCGGTCGTCGGCAGTGCCCCGAAGGTACCACTCACCGTGAACGACTTGTTCGAGTCGATGGTGGCGTTTTCCGCCGGGTTATTGACGCGCACGAACGGTAGCGGGTCGGGTTCGTCGCCGTTGTAGCGGAAGTGCTCGTTATCGCCTGCAATGATGGTATTGTTGCGCACAGCGAACACGTACAGGCTGCCGTCATCGCCGGGGTTGAAGTAATCGCGGAAGCGGATGTCCACGCGCCACTCGCCATTGCGGAAGCGGTCCACGCCGCGCTCGGTGAGGGTGCTGCCGCCGTCGTCCAGCACACGCACCCGAAGTTGCGCGCCGTCGATGTCGCGGGCTTCGCCGCGGACGCGAATCGTATCGTCGGTGTTGATGGCGTCTGGCAGGTTCGTCACACGGACGTATGGGCTGGGCTGCTGCTGTGTGTAGAACACGAGGTTCAGGCTGGCCGAGGCCACGATTTGTGCGCCATTATTGTAGGCAAACACGACCACCTGCCCGGCCTCACCGTTGTCGATATCGGGTTGCAGATACGTCGCCCAGTTGCCGTTATCGTCGTAACCGGCGTTTTGCTGCGCCACGACGCGGCCCCGGCTATCGCGCACCTGCACCTCGACGATGCGCCCGTTGATGTTCCCCGCACGCCCGGTCGCGGTGAAACCACCCGCGTTGTCGAGCGTGACCTGGTTGCTGCCCGCGTTGATGACCACGAACGGCACCGCTGGTGGCACCGGGGTGCTGCTGGGCACACGCGGCACCCGCAGCACCTGCCCAACTTCGAGCCGGTTCGGGTCTGCGATGCAGTTGCCGTTCGCCAGCGCCGCGACGGTCGTGCTGGTGCGCTGGGCCAAGCGGCTGAGCGTATCACCAGACTGCACGGTGTACGTAATCGTCCAATCGAGGCGTGGGTTACAGAAGGTTACGCCGCCGGTGTTCCCGGTGTTGACGTTGCCGCCGTTGTTGTTGCCCGAGTTAACGTTGCCATCGTCGTCATCGTCGTCGTCGGTGACCTGTTCACCATCGTCCTCATCGTCGATAGCGCCGAAATCGAAATCGCCGGTGTCGGGTGTTCGGGTGGGGGGCAGGTCCAGGTCCACACTCGTTGGAATCGGTGTGATGGGTTCCTGCGCTGGTTGGGTGCCGAGTGAACACGCGGTTGCCGCGAGCATCAGCATCAGTAGGGGTAGGAGTAGCTTGCGAGACATGGGTGGTATTCCCCTTTTATCGTTGTCCTTACACCCACTTAGTTGTGGCTTATGGGGTAAATCGTTCCCTGCGCCAACCTGACGCGAAGCCTACGCCGTCGTTTTTAAGGTATTTTTATGGCGTATTTTCAGATGAATGTTGTTAGCTTGAGGTAGCGCAAAGTTTCGTTAGGGGCACCACAAAAAATCATCGCACACGCCGCCCAACGATGACCAAACGCGTTTCGGCAACCATGCCAGGAGTGTGTATGCGGTTCAGTCTGTTGTGTCTTGTCGTGATGCTGGCGGCCTGCGCCCCCACCGGCGACGAAGTGACGGTGACGATTCACTCGCACCACTACGAAATAACCGTTGAGGTAGAGCGCTACGGCAGCTATTCATCACGGGTCGATGATCGACAGGGTGTGCCCGAGGGCGCATACGACGTCGAACACCGCATCGAAGACCTCAGCTACCAACCGCTCGGTATCGATTGTGACCCGGCGACAGTCGGTACGGGCGTCTTCGAGCGAACGGGGTACCGCTGCAACTACTACGAATATCGCATCGATGAGTGGCGGCGTGTGAGTGAACATGCGCTCACCGATGAGACGATAGGCGGGGCCGGGCGCATTGCCGACCTGCCGAAGCCAAACCCCGAGATCGACGGCTGTGCGGAACTGACCCTCGGCTGCGAGCGGTTCGGCGAGACGGAGGTGCGCCTGTGGGTGGCGTTTACCGACCACGACCAACCCAACGACCTGAAAATTTGTGTGCTAAGCCACGACGCCTGGCTGGCCTACGAAGTCGGCAAGTCGGTGACGGTGACGGCACCGGACTGGCAACGAAACAGTTCGATGATTTGCGATGCGATGCAAAGGGCAGTGTAGATGCACAACCATGGACGTTATGGCTACAACCGGCCTTCGAACAATACAGCGGGCAAACCAGCGTGGCTCACGTTGCTTATCGTGCTGGCGGTGGTGTTGGGGTTTGTTGGCATCGTGTTCTACAACTTTTTCTACGAGCCGCCCCCGGTGCCGATGACTGTTCGCATCGACGAAAAAACGTGGACGCAGCGCGCGATCATCGAGCGCTACGGCCTCGTCGAAAAGAACGCAAACTCGCTGTTCGCCGTGCCAGAAGAGGCCATCAACGTGCGCAACATCCGCGAGACGGTGAGCTTCCCGCCGCCGGATGTGTTCTGCACCCGTCGATCATACGGCGGCAATACTGGCGGATCTTCGAGCACGGCGTATAGCTGCAACTACTACCGCTACTCCATCAACGACTGGTCGGTGCCGCGCGGCGAAACGTGGGAAGGCCAAACGACGTCCGGCACGGGCCTCGAAAGCGAGCGGGTGGTGCCTGCGCCACAAATCAACAAGTGCGACGACGTCGAAGTCGGCTGCGAACGCGTTCGGCGCGTCGCCGATACGTATTACCTGCAAGTGTCGGTAGCTACCGAGGACGATGTGGCATCGCCAGCGGAGACGTGTCGCGTCTCGGAAAATTACTGGTATGCCTTCGAAACCGGTGCCGAAATAGCCGTCGATGTGCATAACGGCAACGTGTGCAGTGCCGTTTCCACGGCAGCTTATCGTCGTCTACAAGAAATCGAGGGTTGATACACCGATGCGCGTTGTGCTGTTGAGCATCATTGCTGGGTTGGGGGCTATCGCCTGTTCGCCGCGCCCGCCGCAAATCATCACTGTGCCGGTTTTTGAACATCAATGGGAGCACACCGTTCGCATCGAGACGTACCAGCCGGTGCGGCGGGCGGCCTACACCCTGGCCGATGTCCCCGACGATGCGCTAGACGTGCAACTCGTCACCGAACAGCGCGATGAACTGCTCGTGGGGGCATTGTGCGAGGGCATCGCGCTGGCACCGGTGCGCCGCGGCTCGCCGCCCATTACGCGCTGGTCCTGTAGTTACTACACCTACGACGCCTTCGACTGGGAAGCCGAGGGCATCGTCAATAGCACGCCGCACACGACGGTTCGCGGCACGGGTAAGGACGGCTACGGCGTGGTTCCTAAGCCAGAGGCCGAGCTAAACCTAAACACCTGCGCCGATCTCATCGCAGGCTGCGAGCGGTTCAGCCCGGCGCGGTCGTATTATCGGTTGGCCTTCGATACCGGCGACACCCCGCCGCCCGCGTGTTTGGTCGACGATGATGTGTGGCTTGCCACTGAAATCGGCGATTGGTTCCAGTTTGTGGTGGAAGATTACGCGCTCGTGTGCGAGTCGATGAGGCCGGTAGAAGGAGCAGGGTAACCCGTGCGAAAACACATGTTGTTGGCCGTCGTGGCCTTTTGTGCCGCGTGCGACCCGTCGCCGATTTCGCCCACGCCCGTACCCACCCAGGAACTTCAGGTGGAAATCCTGGGGCATGAGTGGACGCGTGAGGCGGTCATCGAGCGCTACCAGGACCACGAGGGGATTGCCGCCTTTCGTGGCGATGTGCCCGAGGGCGCACGCAATGTAAACGCGCACTCGGTGGAGCGCTTGACACGGCTGAACGGTGCGCACTGCATCCTCAACCCGGGTGGCGCGTTCGAGGGGGCCTTGTCGTTTTTGTGCAGCTACTACCGCTACGACATCACGACATGGGTGCCCCTGGCCAGTGGCGACGCGCTTCCGCCGAACGCGAGGATGTTCGGTGAGGGTAAGAACACGCCGCGCCTGAACCCCGCGCCGGACATCAACACCTGTGATGAGGTGGTCATCGGTTGCGAGCGCGTCGTGGGCTACGAGGACGCGTTCACGCTGGTGTATCGGTTGGCCAACACACGTGAGGGCCAGTGCCTCACCGATGAGGCGACTTGGCGCCTGTACGATGTCGGCAAAATCGTGGTGATTCCCTACCGTGGCTACGGCAACGGTGGGATGCCGTCGGCGGCGGCGGTGTGCAATGCGCTGCAAGAGGCAGTGTAGGGTGTTGGGCGCGTGCGGGCGAGGCTCACTGCGTCTTGCCGTCGCCCCTACGCAACACTTGCACTGGACACTGTGGGGCGCGATGGGTGCACTTCATGGCCCCGCAGGCACCGCCAACACTGATCCCTACAACGCCATGAACGCGATAATCTGCTCTGCCATCGTTACCGCCGCTGCCGGGGTAAGATGCACGCCATCGAAGGTGTACGTGTAGCCGAACTTGGCCTGCTCACGGTCGAAGTCGTCCCAGCCGTCACGGCCCCGCACGCCCACCTCGCGGATGAAGTCGTAAGTGATGGCGTCGCGGTCCGGCACGGTCGTATGGTTGGGGCAGAAGTGCGCCAGCAAATCGAGCACGGGGACGCCCAACCCCAGCGCGACCTCGCGCGCGCGACCGTTGAACTCGAACAGCGCGGCTGTCACCGCCGGGTTGCGTTCTGCCGGTTCCAGGCCCACGTAGGGGTGGATGTGGTTCAGTTGTAGTTCGGTGAGCAGGTCGCGGTACGTGCTGGCGAAGTCATCGGGCGAGACGACCCCACCCGGGATTTTCATCGCCTGCTGGAAGTACGTTCGGCTGCCCGGCTGGCTATAGCTGATGGCGTCGTTGCCGCCGACCATCACGTATACCGCGTCGGGTTCGTGCGAAAGTACGTCGTGCTCCAACCGGCGCGCCAGGTTGATGATGGTGTTGCCGCCTACCCCCGCATTGATGATCTCGTGGCGGTCGCCCACGCGCTTGCGGACCTCGCCTACGTAGTCGCCGCCGTAGCCGCCCCAGGTGAGGCTGTCTCCCAGGAACACGATTTTCATCGGTGGTTCTCCTTTTTAACGCCGATTTTAGCGGATCGTTGTATCTTTCTGCCGTGATTTCGCCTACCCTTGGGTAGATCGCCCGCCCAAACGCGACTGAATTTGGTCGGTTTCCACAAGGTCAGTCGCCGGGCATTCGGTTAAACTCTATGCTGTTGAAAAGTAACGAGTAAGAAAAGGCTATGACGCCACTATCCATTCCAGATACCCTCATCACCACCTACCTGCAAATGTACCGGTCCGACTTCCAACCCGCCTACATGCAGGACGACCGAGCATCGGTCGAAGAGTTGGTGATTACCGACGTGCCGTACTATCGCTTTTTGTATAACGCCGTGGGTGAACAGTGGAACTGGATTGACCGGCTGCTGCTGACCGACGACGAATTGCGTGCGGTGCTCAACAAGCCGAACACCACCATGTTCGTGTTGTACTACGATGGTGCCCCGGCTGGGTACTTCGAACTGCACAAAGACGGTAAATCCACCGAAATCGTTTACTTCGGGCTGCGCGAACGCTTCTTTGGCAAGGGGCTGGGCAAGCACCTGCTGAGCATCGCCTGCGAGACCGCCTTCGAGGCAGGCGCGGAGCGCGTGTGGCTGCATACCTGCAACCTCGATAGCCCGCAGGCGCTGGCGAACTACAAGAAGCGCGGGTTCAAGCAATACGATGAGGTCCGCGAGCCGATGCCCAACAAGGAATTCCTGCAAGTTCCGCCGGAGAAGCGCGGCCTGCCGACCTCGGCCTAACCGGCATCGAAGCGCTTATTCGTCCAGCGGCTTAATGGTGGCGTGGAGGAAGTGAAAATCATCGCGCGGGGGCATCACCTGCGCGACCTCCACCACCTCGAAGGTATTGCGCCCGATCTTCACGGTTTGCCCGACCTTGGGCATCTTCTCCTCGTTACGAATACCGCCCGGGTATTCGCCACCTAGCACCACATAACTCACTTTGTAGATCACGGCTTACGCCTCCTTATTGGTTGCGGTGACGCAGCTTGAACGAGAGGTCTTGCGCGATGTTGCGCATCATTTTGTAGCCGAGTTGCGTGTTGGACCGGCACAACTTGACGAACGAACTGTTCGGCATACTGTAGATGAGCGTGTCGTCCTCGACGGCGATGATGGACGCTGACCGCTCGCCCTCGTCGACGAGGGCCATTTCGCCGAACACCTGCCCCGCACCGAGGAACAGCAGCGGGGTTTGTTCGTCGATGAGGACCTCTACCTGCCCACCGCCGATGATGTACATTTTATCGCCTTGCTGCCCGCGCTCCATAATGGTCGCGTCAGCGTTGAAGCTTTCTTTGGTGCAGATGTCCGCGAGCGCTTGCAGCTCGTTGGCATCAAGCCCACGGAACAACTCCACCCCACGCATAATCGTCAGCAAATCCATCTTTTCTAATACCTTTTCTACACAGTAGCCGGTAAGACCTTCTCCCTCGATTTTATCAGAAGTAAGTGATGACGGGGGTACTCGTCGGGCGAGACGAAACTCACCAAACCCTAAACGGTGCTTGCACAACGCTGTTGCAAATCTTATGCGATGCTGACGCAGGCCTGAGGTGGTTGTAGTAGACTTAAACTTAGGTTCATCAGGTACATCGATGGCAGAGGACGGCCCATATGGACGACAATACCAATGATCGCATCATCCGCGCCCCTCGTAGCAACTGGACAGTCCAGGGCTATGTGGTGCGGTACCCGCGCCGACGCTTCACCCCACCGGCAGACATCATCGAGCTAGAGGAGGGCATGGTCGTGCTGGTGGAAATCGCCGGGGTACGCGGCGAGGACATCAAGATCGCGATTTCCAACGACATCCTCAGCATTACTGGCAACCGAGAGCGCCCCAGCCTGAGCCACGCCGCCTATCATCAGGTGGAAATCGGCTTCGGCGAGTTCCGGCTCGATGTCCGCCTGCCCTGGTCGGTAGACCCCGACGCGGTGCGCGCAACCTATCGCAATGGCTTTTTACGTGTCGACCTGCCGCGCCCCGAAGCGCGCCAAGTCCATGTCGTGGATGTGAATACCGAGGAAAGTGACTAATATGACCGACAAACCCGACGAGCCAAAGGTCATCAACCCAGAGACCGAAGGCAGCGACGAAGACATCAGCGCCGAAGAACTGCTGGAGCATGTCGCCAACATCGGCGTGAGTGTCAATACGGAGGGCCACGAGGACGACGAACCGACGGCTGTCCCCGACGAGCTGCCGATTTTGCCGCTGCGTGGGTTGGTGGTCTTCCCACAAACGGCGATACCCCTCACGGTAGGGCAGGAGCGCAGCATCAAATTGGTCGATGACATTATGGCGGGCGACCGCCTCGTTGGCCTTGTCGCCAGCCGCGACCCCGAAAACGAAACCCCTGCGCCCGACGACATCCACACGGTGGGCACGATGGCGTCGATTCACCGGCTCTTCCGCGCGCCCGATGGCACGATTCGCCTGCTGGTGCAAGGCCTCAGCCGCATCGAAATCGGCGAATATACCGAAACCGAGCCATACCTGCGTGCGAAGGTCAACGAATTGCCGGAGACGCACGGCGACGACGAACTGGAAATCGAAGCGGCGACGCGCAATGTCATCGACCTGTTTACGCGCCTGGCCGACCTGGTGCCGAGCATCCCCGGCGAACTGATTTCGTCGATGCTTAACACCGACGAGCCGATGCACCTGGTGTACTCTATCGCGACGTACATCCGCATCGACCTCGACGAGGCGCAAAACCTGCTGGAACTCAAATCGTTGGAGGAGAAGCTCCGGCGCCTCATCGGTGTGCTCACCAAGGAAGTGGAGGTGCTGGAACTTGGCCGCAAAATTCAACACGAAGCCAAGGGCGAAATGGAGCGCATGCAGCGCGAGTACTTCCTCCGCGAGCAGATGAAGGCTATCCAGCGCGAACTGGGCGAGAGCGACGACGCCACCGCCGAGGCCGATGAGTTCCGCGCGAAGATCGAACAGGCCGGGATGCCCGAAGAGGCCGAGAAGGAAGCACTGCGCGAACTAGACCGGCTGAGCAAGCTGCCCGTTCAGGCCGCCGAGTACGGCGTGATCCGCAGTTACCTGGACTGGCTCACGAGTATGCCGTGGAACCAGACCAGCGAGGACAACCTGGACATCCGCAATGCGCGCACGGTGCTCGATGAGGACCACTACGGCCTCGAGGACATCAAGGAGCGCATTTTGGAGTACCTTGCGGTGCGCAAGCTAAAGCAAGAGCGCGCCGAGGAGTTCGAAAAGCACGCCGACGACGTGACAGATTACATCCGCCGCGAGCGGGGTGGCGCGATTTTGTGTTTTGTTGGCCCGCCGGGGGTGGGTAAAACATCGCTGGGCGCGAGTATCGCCCGAGCGATGGGCCGCAAGTTCATCCGCATGAGCCTGGGCGGCATCCGCGATGAGGCCGAAATTCGTGGCTTCCGTCGCACATACATCGGCGCAATGCCAGGCCGCATCATCCAAACGATACGGCGCGCCGAAACCCGCAACCCGCTGATGATGCTCGACGAGGTGGATAAGATCAGCCGCGACCTGCGCGGCGACCCGGCGGCGGCCCTGCTAGAAGTGCTAGACCCGGAGCAGAACAAAGAGTTCCGCGACAACTATATGGACGTGCCCTTCGACCTCAGCGATGTGCTGTTCATCGCCACGGCCAACACGCTGGAGTCGATCCCTGGCCCGCTGCTCGACCGCATGGAGGTCATCCAACTGAGCGGCTACACCGAACAGGAGAAGGTCGCCATCGCAGAGCAGTACCTCGTGCCGCGCCAAACCCGCGAGAACGGCCTGCGCCCCGACGAGATCAGCTTCACCAGCGATGCGCTGACGAAGATCATCCGCGATTACACGCGTGAGGCGGGCGTGCGCACGTTGGAACGCGAGATTGGCCGCGCCACGCGTAAGGTTGTCACAAAAATCGCCGCCGAGGAGGCCGAAAACTTCGCTGTGGTAGAGGACAACGTCCGCGAGTTGCTGGGTAAGCAGCGCGTCGGCTACCGTACCGACCTCGAAGAGCGCACCGACAAGCCCGGCGTCGCCACTGGCCTCGCCTGGACGCCCACGGGCGGTGATGTGCTGTTCATCGAGGCGACGGCCTACCCCGGCGGTAAGGGCTTCCAGTACACCGGCCAACTCGGCGATGTGATGAAGGAAAGCGCCCGCCTCGCCCTCAGCCTCGTTCGTGCCCGCCACGACGACCTCGGTGTGGAGAGCGTCTACTTCGACGAGAACGACATTCACCTGCATGTGCCCGCGGGTGCGGTGCCGAAGGACGGCCCTTCCGCTGGCATCACCATGACGACGGCGCTGGCGTCGCTCATCACAGGCCGCGCGGTGAAGAGCAATGTCGCCATGACGGGCGAAATTACGCTGAGTGGAAATGTGCTGCCGGTGGGTGGCATTAAGGATAAGGTGCTCGCCGCGCACCGCCTCGGCGTCGATACGGTGATTCTGCCGCACAAGAACGAGAACGACCTCGACGATGTGCCGGAGGACGTGCGCGATACCATGTCCTTCGTGCTGGTGGATAACCTCAATCAGGTGTTCGATGCAGCGCTGATTAACGGGTAACCCCCGTCTTTTAACCCGTTAACCCGTGCGCAAATACGGGCGAGGCTCCGTCGAGCCTCGCCTGCGCCCCTACCGACCACCCCACATTCCCCATCCTCTGGCGATGACTTACTCAGAAAAAGCCACAAAACGGATAATTCATCGTAGAATAGGTGTATCGCATAACAGGCTACGAAGGAGCATACCGATGAAACATGTAGCCTGCGCCGATCTCGGCTTCGACTGTGACCACGAGGTAACCGCCAACACCGCGGAAGACTTGTTTGGAAAAGGTGGCCGAGCACGCTGTGAACGCCCACGATGTAACCGTGACGCCGGAAGTCGTCGAGATGGTGAAAACGAAGATTACCGAGAAGTAGCGTTTTTTGTGCACGCAAATTAATGCCTGGGCGCGCCATTGGCTGCGCACCCGCATGTCCCCCATCCGGCGACATTTCTCATCCACGGCGCGGTGTACAATTTCGTGCACCGTGGCCCTAGCGCCCAAGTTGCGCTATACTACTCGTAATCGCGATGCGGGAGCGCACGCGTGCGAAGTAGCATGAATTAATAGCATGAGGGACTTGCCTTGGCGAAGGTAATGATTGTAGACGACGACAAGACCACCGTGACGCTGCTCCAAACCCTGTTGGAGTTGGATGGGTTCGAGATTGCCGTCGCCGGGCGCGGGGCCGATGTGATGGGCGTCGCCCAGCAGTTTCAGCCCCAGGTCTTCCTGATGGACTACCACTTGTCCGATATGGACGGGGTCGATGTCATTCGCGAATTGCGCGCAACTGCCGAGTTCGCGAGTACACCGATTGTGATGACCTCGGGCCTGGATGTCGAGGAAGAAGCGCTAGAAGCTGGCGCGAATCGGTTCCTCGTGAAGCCGTTCGAACCGGATGAGCTACCGACGCTATTCAATTCCCTCATCAACGCTTAGCGCACGTTGGCCCCGGCTGCAACGCGGGCCAGTTCTTTGTGCCCTCCCGCCGCGACATCGTTAATTTTCCCCACCCTTTTGGTGGGCCTGTTCGTTTGGGAGAGTAATCTGTAAGTGGCATCTAAGAAGAAGTCGCGGATGCAATGGTATCACGTCGACTTACACCTACACACTCCCGCTTCCATCGATTATCACAACCGTGAAAACGTAACCTACCTGGATATTCTGCAAAAGGCAGAGGCCCGTGGCCTGGATATTATCGCCTTTACAGACCACAACACCGTTCATGGTTACGGCGCGATGATGCGGGAAATTGAACAGCTAGACTATTTGGTGGAGCTAGGGCGCGCCCGCCCCGAAGAAGAAACCCGGCTGCAAGAGTACCAGCGCTTGCTGGAGAAGATCCTCGTGCTGCCCGGTTTCGAGTTCACGGCGACGTTCGGCTTCCACATTTTGGGGCTTTTTTCTCCGAAGAAGTCCGTTCTCGAAATCGAGCACCTGTTGCTGAACCTGAATATCCCCATCGAGTCGATGGAAGAGGGCAACAGTGAAGTAGGGGCCAGCAGCGATGTGCTAACGGCCTACGAAATTATCAACGCGGCGGGGGGTGTCGTCATCGCGGCGCACGCCAATGCCAGCCATGGCGTGGCCATGCGCGGTATGGATTTCGGCGGGCAAACGCGTATCGCCTACACCCAGGACAAAAACCTGCACGCGCTCGAAGTCACCGATTTGTGTAGCAAGCGCCGCAACAGCACGCAGCGCTTCTTCAACGGCACCAAACCAGAGTACCCCCGGCAGATGCGCTGCATCCAGGGGAGCGACGCGCATGCCCTCGAAGGCATTATCGACCGCCGGGGTAAGGTCGTTACCCTCGGCGTGGGCGACCGCACGACCGAACTGTTGCTGCCAGAGCGCAGCTTCGACGCATTGTTGGAGCTTTTCCAGGGCAACGACTTCTCGCGCTCGCGCGAATTCACCGGCTCCAATGTTCAATCGGACTACATCCAGACTGCGCGCGAAGAGGGGCCATCGTTGGTGCGGTCCTTCCACGAGAGTATGCAGCGCAAGGGCGGCAAGCTGTACAATGTGGTGGCCGATGTTTGCGCCTTCGCGAACACCAACCGGGGGACGGTCTTTGTGGGGCTTAGCGCCGACGCCAAAAAGGACGTCGTGGGGGTCGACCATGCGCAACAGGCCGCCGAGGAACTGCGCAAATACATCGACCGCATGATTTCGCCGCCGCTGACGTGCGAGGTCGATGTTCAGGAGACGGTCGGCAAGAGCATTTTGCGCGTGCAGGTGCCCTACGGCGAAGATCGCCCGTACGCCATCGACGACTACAAGATTTACGTTCGTGATGAGACAGACACCAACCTCGCAGTGCGCGACGAAATTGTGAGCCTCGTGCGGCAGGGGGTGATGCACAGTGACCCGGCCACCGCAACCTACAAGGCGACCGAGCAGGGGCAACCCACGCCGACGACGCGCCCCGACCCGGTGAAGATGACCTCGGAAACGGAAGTTGTGGAGCTACCCTCGCCCGACCCAGAGCAAGCCGAACAACCGGCCCAACCGGTCGTCGAGCAGCCGATTGCCACCGAACCCTACAACGGCGATGGCAAAACGCCGGGGCCGCCCCGGGCCGGTGTCGAAATTATTGGCACCGAGCAGCGCAACGGCACGAGCTATCACATCATGCGAGACCTACGCAACGGCAATGTGGTGCAAAACGTCACGCGCTCGTCGGCGCGGCGGCTGTGGCACTACGCCATCAAGCAGCGCGAGAGCAACCCAGTCGAGCAGGAAAAAGTGCAGTGGCACCACGACATCGGCCTGTGGCGCAGCTACAAGCGCGGCAACGATGTGCGCTTCGACCTGGTGCAGCGCGAGAGCGGTCGGCTGCGGGTGTACTATGGCGTTAGCGAAGCCGGGATGCACGGCCCATGGCAGGTGTTCCTCGGGCCAGACGACGACAACGGCGTGTAACCCCGTCTCAATTTCGTCACGGTAAGGCAATATCCAAAGCCCCGCATCGAGCCATCGGTGCGGGGTTTTTATGTGGCCCACCCCTGTACGATACTGTGATACCCCGCTTTTTCCACTGGCGGTATAATAATCGGAGAATGTTATAACCCACAAAAGAAAGTGCTCCGCGATGCTAGACCTGCTCCAATACCGCCGCACCACCCACGCGATGTACGCCCACATCCGCGCGCTAGGGACCGGCAACCCCGAAGCTCACGCGTACTTCAGGGCCACGCGCGATGACCTGTTCGCGAACCACAGCCAGTCTCCGCTCGCTGCCAACCAACGTGCCCAGTTCACTGCCCTCGATTATTACCCCTACGACCCGGCCTATCGGGTGGTGGCAGAGCTATACACCGAGGTCGAGCGCATCGCGTACGACATCGACCTCGGTGCCGATGGGGCCTTCAGGATGGTGCAGTTCGCGCAGGTCGCGTTTAAATTACCGACGGGTGAGGGGAGCCTCGGTGTCTTCTGGATCGAAGGCTATGGCGGCGGGGTGTTCCTACCCTTCCGCGATGCCACCAACAAACAAACGACCTACGGTGCAGGGCGCTATCTC
>CAYSVE010000029.1:0-4260 GCA_964434365.1 uncultured Anaerolineaceae bacterium
CTCGTCGGCGAAAGCTGGCCGCTTTCCATCGACCGGGCGCGCATCGAGGCGATGGCCCTACGCACCCACTACGAGCTGTGCCCGCAGCACACACCAGAGACGTACCTCTTCGACCCGGTGATGTACCTTACGGCGATGGTCAATTTGGATGACCACATTATCCTGCGCAAGGGGCTTATCGAGCGCATCCAATACCCGCATCTCGCAGAGCACATCGGCACCTTTATGGCGCGGACGCTCGGTAACACGAGTGACCTCGTGTTGGACTACAAGACCAAGAAGGAACGGGTCGCAGAGTTCATCAACCCGGAGTTGTGCAAAATCACGGAAGACCTCGTTTTCACCGACCCGTATCGCGAGGACGACGGCAATGCCTTCGATGAGGAAATTCGCCCACAGGTGGAGGCCTTCCAGGCCGATGTGGCGCTGCACGTGGAAGTAGCAAAAATGAAGGAAAAGTTCATGACGCATGCGCAGGCGCTCATCCACGGCGACCTGCACACCGGCAGCATCATGGTCAACCTGGAAGAGACGTACGCTATCGACCCGGAGTTTGGATTTTACGGGCCGATGGGCTACGACATTGGGGCGTTCATCGCGAATATCTTCACGAGCTACGCATCGCACGAGGTCCGCACGAAGGATGAGGCGGAACGCGAAGCCTTCCGCGCGTACTTGAAGGGTGTCGTCATCGACACGTGGCACGTGTTCGTGCGTGAGTTCGAGAAAATCTGGGAGCAGACCGACCTGATCAACATGCCGCAGGGCTACCGCGACGACTACATGCTGCGACTACTGCACGACGCGGCAGGCATGGGCGGTTGCAAGATGATGCGCCGTGTTATCGGGTTGGCGGGGGTCGCGGAACTGCGCGGCATCGAAGACCTGACGGAGCGCGCCATTGCGAGCAGCATGGCCCTGAACATGGGCCGTAGGATGCTGATGGCGCGCGAGTCGTTCGACACGATCGAACAACTGGTGGAGACGGTTACAGCGTGTACGCCGTCGTACCCGTGGCAGTCGTAATCTCGGCAAATTACCCAAGGATAACCAACCCAACATGACCAACACCGATGAACTCAAGCGCACCGTCTACTGGGAAGATGGCCGCGTGTTTATGATTAACCAACCCGAGTTGCCACTCAAATACGAGATCGTCAGCTTCGGGACGTATCGCGAGGTGGCCGACGCGATCCGCACGATGGTGGTACGGGGTGCCCCGGCTATCGGCGCGGCGGCGGGCTTCGGGATGGCGCTTGCCGCGCACAACTTCGAGACGGACAGCGTCGACGCACTGCGCGGGCACGTCAAGGAAGCCGGGGATGTGCTGGCGAAATCGCGGCCAACGGCGGTGAACCTGTTCTGGGCCATCAAGCGGATGCAAACCCTCGCCGCGATGGACTTCGATTCGGTTGGTGCGATGAAGACCGCCCTATTGGACGAAGCCCAGAAAATCGCCGATGAGGACGTGGAAATCAACAAGCGGATGGGCGCGAATGGCGCGGCGCTCGTGCCGCAAAAGGCGACGATCATTCATCACTGCAACACGGGCAGCCTGGCGACGGTCAATTGGGGCACGGCGTTGGGCGTGGTGCGCAGCGCCTTCTACGATAACAAAGACGTGTTCGTGCTCGTCGATGAAACGCGGCCCCGACTGCAAGGGGCGCGCCTCACCTCGTGGGAGCTGAAGGAAGAGAATATTCCGCATAAGGTAATCGCCGACGGCGCAAGCGGCCACTACATGCGCACGCAGGGTGTCGACCTGTGCGTGGTGGGCGCCGACCGCATCGCGGCGAACGGCGACACGGCTAACAAAATCGGCACGTATAACCTGGCGGTCGTGGCGAAGGAGAACGGGGTGCCCTTCTACGTCGTCGCGCCGACCTCGACGATCGACATGGAAACGCCCACAGGTGACGACATCGAAATCGAGGAGCGTGGGGCGCAGGAAGTGACGCATGTGCGCGATGCGCAGGTGACACCGGACGGCGTGGATGTCGGCAACCCGGCCTTCGATGTAACGCCCGCAAAATTCATCACCGCGATTGTAACCGAGCGCGGGGTCGTGTATCCGCCGTTCGAGGCGAATATCCGCGAGATTATGACCGAGGATGCCGATGGATAGCCTGTGGAACGACCGCGAAGCCGCCCAATATGCCGATGACCCGCTCGGGATGCGGGTGTACACCTCGCGCCTGCTTGGCAAAGACCCTGACCTGGTGCTGCACGGCGGCGGCAACACGTCAGTCAAGCTGACCGAGCTTGACTTCTTCGGCGAGCCGGTGAATTTGTTGTATGTGAAGGGCAGCGGCTGGGACCTCGCGACGATCGAAAAACCAGGCTTCTCGCCGGTGCGGATGGATGCGCTGCTCAAGCTGGCGCAGTTCGAGGCGCTGAGTGACAGCGTCATCGTACGCGAACAACGCGCCGCCCTCACGGACCCCTTCGCGCCGAATCCATCGGTCGAGGCGATTTTGCACGCGATTATTCCGCACAGGTTCGTGGACCACACCCACGCCGACGCAGTCATCGGTGTGATGAATACGATCGACGGGGAGGAGAACCTGCGCGATATTTACGGTGAGCGCGTGTTCATCGTGCCGTATGTGATGCCGGGCTTCAAGCTGGCGCGTGCCGTCTACGAGATGACGCACGACCTCGACTGGTCGCTGGTGGATGGCATCATCCTAATGAACCACGGCGTGTTCACCTTCCACAATGACGCCCGAACATCGTACGAAAATATGATCGGCATCGTGGATATGGCTGAGCAATACATGAGCGACAAAAGCACGCTTCATATGCCCACGCTGCGCGATACGCAGGAAGACCTGCCCAAGCTGGCGCGTCTTCGTAAAGCGGTGAGTGAGGCCGCCGGGAAACCAATGCTCGCGGCGATGAATCAATCGGCGAGTGCGCAGGGCTACTCCAACCAACATGAACTCGACCGCATCGCCTTCCAGGGGCCGCTCACGCCAGATCACATCATCCGCACCAAGCGGGTACCGGTGAAAGTGGGCGATGACCCCACCGCCGATGTCGCGGCCTTCGTCGAGGACTACCGAGCGTACTTCGAGGCGCACACTGACGGCTCGCTGACGATGTTGGACCCCGCACCACGCTGGGCGGTGTGGCCGCACATCGGCGCGGTGAGCTTCGGCACGACGTACAAAAACGCGCACATCGTCGCCGACATCGTCAGCCACACCATGACGGTTCAGCGCTGGTCGGAGGCACTCGGCGGATGGCGGGCGCTGGACCAGCCGGAACTGTTCGAAATGGAATATTGGGAACTCGAACAGGCCAAGCTCAAACGGAGTGGGACTCCCCCGCCCTACCAGGGCAAAATCGTGATGGTGACGGGCGCAGCCAGCGGCATCGGACGGGCCTGTGCAGAGTACTTCATCGAACAGGGCGCGGCGGTTGTCGGCGTCGATCTATCCGAGCAAATCGAAGACGTGTTGAACAAACCGGGCACGCTGGGCATCGTCGGCGACCTCACCGACCCGGACGCGATTTTAGCGGCGGTGGAGGCGACCGTTCGCGAGTTCGGCGGGCTGGACGTGCTGGTGTCGAATGCAGGGTTATTCCCACCGAGTGCAAAAATCCACGAGATGGACGCGGACGCCTGGGACAAATCGGTGGAGGTGAACCTCACCAGCCATCAGCGGATGATGCAAGCCGCGATTCCGTATCTCCAGCACGGCATCGACCCGGCCATTGTGGTGATGGGCAGCAAGAACTTCCCTGCGCCGGGGCCGGGTGCAGCGGCGTACTCTGTGATGAAGGCCGGGGTGACACAGCTCGCGCGCGTCGCCGCGTTGGAACTCGCGCCGTTGGGCATCCGCGTGAACATCGTTCACCCCGATGCGGTTTTCGACACGGCACTGTGGACCGACGACTTGCTCGAAAGCCGCGCGAAGCACTACGGCATGAGTGTGCAGGCCTACAAAACGAAGAACCTGCTGCGGGTGGAAATCACATCGCGCGATGTGGCACGGCTCGTGGCGACGTTGGCCGGGGAGGCCTTCAGCCGGACGACGGGCGCGCAGGTGCCCATCGATGGTGGGAATGAGCGCGTGATTTAACCAAGAAGTCGCACGTTGCGAGGGACGGCTAGCTTTCCGTCCCGGCTGTCACCTGCATTGTTGTGCCCTGGGTGTAACCTCTGCTACGCTGTTGGCGATAATTGGAGGGAGAACCTATGAAGCGAACGTTGCAAATCATCGGGGGCATCATCGGTGTGATTGCCCTCATTTT
>CAYSVE010000029.1:4270-19283 GCA_964434365.1 uncultured Anaerolineaceae bacterium
GAAATTTGGGTCCAAACCGAATCAATTCTGTTTCTAATCAGCCTCACCTGCACGTTTCCGTTCGCGGTGGTGTATATCATCACCGGGCGCTTTGTGAACCGGCGCTATCCGCTCATCGCGGTGGTGATACTGGTGCTGGTTGGCGGGGTCGGGTTGCTGGTCGCGTGGGGGAACCCCGGCCCACCGGAAGGCTTTAGCGCGATCGAAGTGGGCTTCATTACAAACCTGAGCACGGAGATAATCGGCGCAGCGATTACGGTGTTGCTGCTCTCTGGCTCGCGGAACCTGGGTAATTTTTTGCTGCTCGGCCTGGCGCTGGTGGTGGTGGTGAGCATCGAGCAGACGACCGGCACCACGCAGGATGTGACGCTCAACCTGGGAACGGAGTTGCTGGGGACACTGCTCACGGCGCTTGTGATCTATCGCTTTGTGGAGCGGTTCGACGAAAAATCGAAACGACCGGAGGCATGAGTCAGGTTTTGTCGGAATGCCTGGCATCAATTATGCTAGGGGCAAACGATACACCATCGAAAGGACATTAACCGATGCTCTCACCGTTGCTGCGCCGCAAAATCACGCTGTTGTTTCTCGTGTTCGATGTCGATGAAAACGGCTACATCGAGCGTGACGACTTCCTGAAGATCGCCAAAGACCTTGGGGCGATTCGTAACCTTGAGCCGGACTCGGTGCAGTTCGCGACGCTGCGCACGGCCTTCACCGACCTGTACGATAACCTCTCAAAATTGATGGACCGCAACGCCGACGCGCGCGTGGAACTCGATGAGTGGATTACGTACTTCGAGAAGATGATGGCGACCGACGAGATGTACAAAGACACCAGCAACAAACTCTCCGCGAGCATTTTCGGCCTGCTGGATGACAACCGCGACGAGCAGATTAGCCTCGCGGAGTATAAGCTATTCGCCGATGTGTATCGCATCGACGATGTGAACGATGTGTTCAACAAGTTGGATGCAAACGGCGACGGCGTCATCACCGCCGATGAGTTTCATCAGATGGTGGATCAATTTTTCACCAGCGATGACCCGGATGCCCCCGGCAATTATTCCTTTGGGGCGTACTGACCCTAAAGCAGCTCACACAATGCCGCCTGACATCGCTCACCGTCGGGGGCATTTCTGCGCGTATATGACCGCATTCGGTACAATACGCCCAATATGTTCTATCGACAGGTAAGATGATGATTAACTTATTCGATTACGAGCGCGCCGCGCAGGAGCGCCTGACGACAATGGCCTACGATTATTTTCGAGGCGGTGCAAACGATATGGTTACTTTGACCGACAACCGCACGGCCTTCGAGCGGCTACGCCTGCGCCCCCGCATGATGCGCGACATTAGCAGCCGAAGCACAGCGCTGCGCCTGCTTGGCATCGACCTACCCGCACCGCTGCTCGTCGCGCCGATGGGCTTCATGGGCCTCGCACACGAGGAAGGCGAACTCGCGATGGTGCGCGGAGCCGGGTCGTTGGGGTTGGGCGCGGTCGTCAGCACGATGTCCAACCATACGATGGAAGAAATCGTCGCCGAGGCAACCGGGCCGACATGGTTTCAGTTGTACGTGTATAAGGACCGGGGCGTGACGCGTCGGCTCGTCGAACGGGCGGAAGCCGCCGGTTACAAGGCGCTCGTGCTCACCGTGGATACGCCTGTGCTCGGTCGGCGTGAACTGGACATTCGCAACGGTTTTCATCTGCCGGCGGGGCTAACTGCGGCCAACTTCACCGACGAGATGGGCCGCATCGATGACACCGACGGCGATAGCGGCCTGAACGCGTACATCGCATCGCTGTGGGATACCTCACTCACCTGGGCCGATGTCGAGTGGCTGCGGTCGATTACGCGGCTGCCGGTTTTGGTAAAAGGGGTGCTGCGCGGCGACGACGCGGCAATTGCCATCGAGCGTGGGGCATCGGGCATCATTGTGAGTAATCACGGCGGGCGTCAGTTGGATACCGCCCCGGCGACAATCGAAGCGCTGCCGGATGTGGTGGCGGGTGTGGCCGGGCGCGGTGCGGTCATCATGGATGGTGGTGTGCGCCGTGGCACGGACGTCGTCAAAGCGGTGGGGCTAGGCGCCGATGCCGTGCTGGTCGGGCGTCCGGTGATGTGGGGGTTATCGGTAAATGGTGAAGACGGCGTAAAGGACGTGCTGCAACTGCTGTGGGATGAGTTCGATTTGGCGATGGGGCTTTGTGGGTGTACGACGCTGGATGAAATTCGAGAGGCGGATTTGGTGCGCTAGTTCCACCAACCCCACGGGCTGGCATCGGGTTGCGGGAGGTCGTCGAGCATACCGAATTCGTCGAACTCGGCGGAGAGCCACAACATCGCCTTGAGCGCGACTTTTCGCATCCGCGCATCGTCATTGATGAGGGCATTGAGCACGAAGGGCAGGGCTTGTTCGCCGAGGGTCCACAGGCGTTCGGCGGCGGCGTGCCACACATAGGTGTTGCCGTCGTCGAGCGCGAGCAGTAGCCCACGCATGGCGGTCGGGTCTTCGCGGTCGGTGAATTTCGTCAGCGCTTTGACGGCGGCATGGCGCACATAGCTGTTCTCGTCGCTGAGGATGACATCGATGAGGCGCGGGATGACCGATTTTCCGCCGACAACGCCTAACGCACCAGTCGCAGCATAACGGACGTAGCTGTTTTCGTCTGCGGTCATCGCCTCGATGAGGGCGGGCACGGCAAGCGGGTCGGCGAGGGATTCGAGGGCTTTGGCGGCGTCCCAGCGCACGTAGCTATCTGGGTCACCGAGTAAAACGCCGACCAAACCCGGTACGGCGTCGTCGTGGCGAAGCGCGACGAGCGCTTTGATGGAGGCGCGGCGGACGATTTTGCTGTCGTCGTATAGGGCATCGACGAGGCCGCCAACAGCCTTCTGGCTGCCGAGTTTGCCAAGGGCTTCGGCACATGCGCGACGGACACGTGCGCTGCTGTCGGTCGTGAGGGCGCTGAGTAGTCCATCGACGGCGGAAACGTCGCCAGTGGTGCCGAGAGCATCGGCAGCGAGGGAGCGCACTTCCCAAACGGTATCGTTTAGGGCATCGACGATGAGAGGGACTGCATCGGGTATTCCGAGCTTGGCGAGGCCGTATACGGCGCGACGGCGAACGTTCTTATTGGCGCTCTGAAGGTCTTCGACGAGCTGTTGGAATGCGTCGAGCATGAATGTCCCCGGTTATTCGCTCAATGTGGTATCACAATTGTAGCTGAACTTTCACGGGCTTTCGAGCCTGACCTTCACACGTTTTGCGGCTTTTTGCGTGTCGCGGTGTAGGCCACGGAGCACGGCCAACATCACCACCCCGTAGCTGTACCACTCCTCGGGCGGGATGTCGCGGACGAACAGGCGTGCCCACCGCTCGCGGTAGGTTTCGTCTTCGTAGACGTATCGCGCAAGGGTTCGCATAAACCACTGAGGATAGCGGGTGTAAATTTCGCGCGCGACCCGGCGCAGGGTGGCCTCGTACATCGGTTGGGTGTGGAACATCACCGCGCGTTCGTAGTCCTGCATCGAACCGCCCTCGTTGAGCGTATTCGCAAGTAAACGCGCCATCAGCAGCGCATCGAAAATGCCCTGGCCGTCGAGGGGGTCTTTCTGATGCAGTGCATCGCCGACGAGTGCCCAACCCGGCCCGCCCCCGTCTCGGTAGAAGTTGCCGACCTTGCGCATCCCAAGCACGGGGGTGACGCGTTCGGCATCGGTAAGGCGACGCCACACGCCGGGGTGCCCTCGTAGCATCGTTTCGTAGAAGGCTGTTGCATTGCCCGCGCCGGGGTTGAGTTTATCGGTTCGGCCCTCGATGACGACAACAGTGGTGTCATCGGCACTGTCCATCAGAAGAAAGCCGTAGTCGCCGCCGTTGCTGTGCAACTGCATAACGGACGTGCCGTCATCGTAGGGTGCGACATCGCGCCAATAGGCGTAATACACCGATGTCGGTTGGCGTGTGTGCTCATGATGGGCACTCGCGCCGACCTTGCGCGCGACGAGGCTAAACCGGCCATCGGCCCCGACGACGAGCGGCGCGGTGTAGGTCTCATCGCCGCAACGAACGCCAACCACGCGACGGCCCTGCCACAGCAAGTCGGTGACGGCGACGCCGGTTTTCGCGGTGACGTTGGGCCGCGCCGCAGCGATTTTCCACAGCGCGTGGTCGAAGCGCGCACGGTCGACGGCGTAGGCGTAGTCGCGGGTGCGCATGGGCGGCACAGTTTGATGGACCGTGAAAGCATCTTCCGCCTCGATGACCCACCGGCGGAGGCGCGGTGTGTTGTGGGCGTACGCGGCTTCATCGGCACCGATTTCGTCTAGGAGGGACATCGCCGGGGCGTAAATTACGGGTGAGGATGCAGCGGGCACACTCGGGAAGGTCGCGCGCTCCAAAAGTAGGACGCGGCGGTGGATCAAACGGGCGGCCAAAGTCGACCCGGCCACGCGCCCCCCGACGATGATGACATCGAAATCTGGCATTGCTTCTCGATAGGCTAGCGAAACGTACCTCTATTTTATGGGGAAGCTTACTGCCGTGGGAAGATGTCTTTTACAGCAAGTTCGAAGCCGGGGAGCACATCCGGCACAGTGCGGGTACTTTCGGCGTCGAACAAACGCACGGCTTCGCCCGAACTGTGCACTTCGACGACACGCGCGGCATAGTCTACAATCCAAACAACCACACCAGCCCGCATGTAATGGAAGAGTTTGCGGCGGAGTTCGATATGTTCGGCGCTATTTTGGGGATTCGAAACCGCCTCGACAGCAAGCAAAGGCGCGTTTGGCTCAACTCTGTTGGCGGTGGGTAGCGTGCGAATGAAGGCGACATCGGGTGCATAGATATTGCCATCGACTAGGTAACCACCGCCCTCCCCTGTGACGTGGCCTTCGACTTCTTGCTGCATCAGGTACATGCCGGTCAATGTGATGATGCGTGACGCGGTCACAGACGCAAAGGGATTCGATGGTACTTCGCTCACCTCGCCGTCGATCAATTCGAACCGTTTTTCGCTGTTTTCGGGCCGCTCGACGAATGTGCGAAAGTCATCGACCGAAAGCCGCTTTTCGGTTGGTAGGGCCATGTGGCGTACCTCATCGCAACGGTGCTACGGGGTTCTGTGTGGCAAGCGAGGCGAACGATGAATCCGCCCCGCCATGTGAAGACGAAGCGCCGTTTAGCCGGCGAAGTGGTAGTCGAAGGTGAGGATGCTGCGCATGCCGAAGTCGCCCACCGGACGAATGGGCGTGACGCCGTGCCACACCACCGGGTCTTCGAACAGGTAGGCGTCCAGCACATTTTGGAGCGTGAAGCTCTCGATGGGCTGTTTGTCATCGTCGTAGATGGTGACCATGCCGCCGGTCACGTTTTCGAGTTCGGCGATGTGGACCGTCACGAATTCTGCGCCGTCGCGGTGGATGCCCTCGGGCGTGGGTTGGCCGCTTTCGCCCGGCTGCGCGATGACGCGCATCAGGTGTGCGTCGACCGTCCACGGGCCGACCTTCTGCTCTGGTGTGAGCGGGAACTGCGCGAAATCGAAGCGAATGAGTTCGTGCAGAAATGGGTTCTGTGCGAGGTCATCGGTGAGTGGGGCAAAATCGCGGACGATGCCGCCCGTCACTTCGTTGATGTCGGTACTTTGGAAGTACGTCGTGTGGGGCAGCAAGTTCAGCGCGCCGGTGATGGGGTTCAGTTGAAAGCGACCCCAACGACGGAAACGATAACGCGCAGCACCGGGCAAATATTCATCGACCGGCAGCGCGGGGTAAGCAGCTTGGAGTTCCTCCCAGGCGGCCTGCATGGCCGGGGAGAGCAGCAGGTCGCTAGCGGACATCACGCTGAAGGCGTGTGTCGTCAGGTCGCTGCGAATATCGTGTGTGGTTTGGATTTCTGCGATGTTCAGCATTTTATCGACCCTCCCTGTTGTTTACTTAGAGGAATTTTATCATAAATAACCAATAAACTGCGCATTTTTTTGGCTTATTGTCATAAAAACTTGCTGAGCCTGGAAAAACCACCTGGCAGCGCTACACTTATCATCGAATGGATGGAGGCGAGAAATCGTTGTGCCGATGGTCGTGGCGTTGACTGCCCTGCGCGTACTGTCGATCGTGTTTGGCATTTACATCAACTTCATTGCGCTCAATTCGACGATCCAAACCCTGGTGTTGCCCCGCGCCGCACCAGACCCCCTCACGCGGGTTATGTTTACGGGCCTGCGGAAAATCTTCGAGTTGCGTATGAAAATCGCAGAAACGCAGAACTACAAAATGCGTGATCGGATGATGGCGTTTTATGGCCCCGTTGCCATGTTGATGCTTCCATTTATGTACCTCACGTGTGTGTTGTTGGGCTTCGCGTTCATTTTCTGGGGGTTGGGCGTGGGCACACCGTGGGAGTCATTCGTGATGAGTGGCTCATCGCTGCTGACATTGGGCACGGTGCAGTTCGGGAATGTGGCGGTTACGTCGCTGATGTTCCTTGAGGCGATGATCGGTTTGGTGCTGGTGGCGCTGTTGATCGCTTACCTGCCGACGATGTACTCTGCGTTTTCGGTGCGTGAGCAGAGCGTGAACCGGCTGGAAATACCCGCTGGCTCACCGCCCTCGCCCGCAACGATGTTAATTCGGCTGCATCGCATCGGGCGCTTGGAGGCAAGCCTGAATGACCTATGGATGGAGTGGGAAGACTGGTTTACGTCGTTAGATGAAAGCCACACCTCGCTCGCACCGCTGGTATTTTTCCGCTCGCCGAAGCCCGACCACAGTTGGGTGACGGCGGCAGGCGTCGTGCTGGATACGGCGGCGCTTGCCAATGCGGCTGTCGATTTACCGCACAACGCCCGCGCCGATTTGTGCATTCGGGCAGGGTATGTGGCCTTGCGAGACATCGCCGATTTCTTCCAATTGGAATACGACCCAAAACCCGATGCCAGCGACCCGATCAGTATTTCGCAGCAGGAGTTCGATGATTTGCTGGAGGAGCTTGAGACGGAGGGCATCCTGATTAAGGATGACCGCGAACAGGCGTGGAAGGATTTTGCAGGGTGGCGGGTGAACTACGACTCGGTGCTGCTGCAAATCGCAGAGTTGACGATGGCCCCGTACGCGCAGTGGGTGAGCGACCGAGGTGTACCGAAGCATGTTACGAAGACGAGTCCTGATCCTCAGGAAGCAGAATCGTCGTCATCGAACGGTCGGCCTCGGTAAATACCCATACTTCCTGGCCAAGCAGGGTTCGATACATGCTGTGGAGCGGCCCGCCGTTTTCGACGGCGGCGTCGTTTTGCTGCTTCTGCTCGGGGTCGTGGTCGCCCCAATCGCCCGAAACGTGACGGCTCAGAAAATCGGAGGCCAGTTGTCCGGCATCGTGCATGGCTTGCATGGCCGCGCGTGTGGCGCGGGTTTGGCCTGCGGCGAACTTATGCCCCGGTGGCAAGTTGCCCATTAGTGTGTGTTCAGCGCCGGGGTATACACGATGTGCATGCCATCGGGCACAACACAGGTTTCCGCGTCGGTGGGTTGAAGCATGGGGTCCAGGCTGCCCCACGGTTGCACAACCGGGTAGCTGTCGGCACAGGTGGCACCGAACTCACCGGTTGCAAGGGGTACGAAAGCGGCAAGGCCAAGTATGGCTATGATGGCAAGTAGAATGAGTATGATGCGTTTCACTTGGGATCCTACACCGTAAGTTAACGATTCCACAATTTATCGGTCATCTAGTGTTAATCTAAGCCTCAGAGTATCATGCGGCGCTAATGTTGTCAATATTCCTGACTATCATCAGCGAAACCCTAGCTCCCTATCCCTAGTTGCGAAAGCGCATCGAGCACGATAAGCGCAGACAGGTTGCGCACGGTGTAGCCATAGCGCAAATTGTTGCTCGTGAAGCGCGCCGCCGCGGCGAAATCGGTGGGGCCGCTGCCCGGCGGCCACGACGGATGCAGGGCATCGCCCGAAAGGCCACCATTGGGCAACTGCTCCATCAAGAAGTGGTAATCCCACAGGGGCACCTCGAAGTTTGCTGCGACGACGCGAATCGCATTGTTGAACTGCACCACCTGTGCTTCGTAGCCGCCCCGGTTGGGTATCGTACTGACGACTGGCACGACGCCCTCGGCAACGGAAATGCGCACGATTTCCTGCAAGTTGCTGCTGAAGTCCTCCGGCGATAGTAGTGCGACATCGTTGCTACCTAGCATCACCAATGCGACCGAGGGCCGCACATGGCGATACTCGCATAGCAGCGGCGATTCGCCGGGCAAACACAATTCTAAGTTGGCATAGGTAGGGTCGAGGACGTGGCCGCTGGTCCAACCGTTGTCGGCAGTAAGCGAGGTGTTGCTGAAGGAGTTGCCATCGCGGGCGGTGTTCGCGGCCCATTGCAGATGAATCGGGCGTAGGCGTTCGTACTGGCCGAACTCGGGTGTGGCCCAGCCCATCGGGTAGAGGAAATACGTCGCTACAGTGATGCTATCGCCGACCTTGGAGAAGACCCCTGCCCGCTGGCCTCGGGTTTGGCCACGCTCGTAGATGGCCTGCGCGCGCGGCCCCACCCCGGTGATGACGCTTTCGAACGACAGACGGAAAACCGTCGGAGACGGCACCGGTAAGGCAACATTCCCGGCTGCGCCGCCCGCCCCACCACCCCGTGACGATTCCAAGAGTTCGAGGGTTGCCGTCGGTGGCAGCGGCGTCCATGTGGCGGGGAGAGGCGTCGGGGTTTTGCTCGACTGCTGCGTGGGATGTGCTGTCGCAGTCGGAAGTGGGGTCGTGGTTTCGTCGAACTGAACATCCGCGAACGCGACGATGTTCAGCGTCGGCACAATCGTCGGCAGTGCGGCCTCGGTAGGTAGCTGAGGCGGGATCGTCGGTGCGCAGGCGGTGAGTAGTAGGACAAGCGTAAGCATCACAAGTGGCATAGCGTTTCCCCCAGGTCGTTCCACGCACTATACTGGAAGGTATGACCACGAAACAACTATTTTTCACTGTTCTTGTTGCCCTGGCAGGGATTGGCCTGGTCGGGTGTGGGTCGCGCGGACCCGACGAAGTCGTGGAGGCGTACGTGCGTGCCCTCGCTGAAGCCGACGCCGACACGATGGTTTCGCTTTCGTGTGCGGCGCAGGAGGAAACTGTGCGAACTGAGGCGGCGTCGTTCGCCGGGCTGAACCCGCAGCTTGAGGGCTTATCGTGCCGTGTGTCCGCGACTGCCGAGGTAGAGAGCGGCGGCGAGCTGCGCCTAGACTACAACGGCGACATCCGCGCGATTACGCCGGGGCCGTACCTCGTTGTGCGCGAAGGTGGCTGGAAAGTGTGCGGCGAAGTGGAAATCGCGGAGTGATGTTCACGAAGGAAAACGCCTACGCACTCGCCCTGTGTCTCATCGTGATATGGGTCATTGTGGCGACGGCAGATACGTCGCCACAGTGGATTTACCAGGGGTTCTAGCCGTCGTTGCGGCTTTCGGTGGTGAGGGTGCTGCTTGCGCAATCTGGCGGGAGCAGTTCATCCTTGTCCTCGATGCCATTGCCGTTGCAGTCCGCTTCGATGACGCGGCCCGGTGCAACGAGGTCACCGGACGGATTGCTATCGTCCTCGTCGAGCGTGTTTCGAGCAAACTGGTAAAGTTCCCCCGATTCGGTTACGCCTACGATGACGGTACGATCGTCTTCGACCTGTATCAGCTCGACAAGCGACTGGGCGAAGGTTTGAGTGGCGGTCACCATCAGCAGGGCAACGATGGCGAGTACGGTTAGGGTTTGAGTTTTGCGCATGGTCTCTATCTCCTTAGATAGGTGTGAAAGTTGGTTTAGCGCGACGTTGACACCGGGTAGAAGCCGGCGTTTAGGACGTCAGCCCGTCGGACCGCAGTGCGGTGACGGTCACACGTGTGACGGAAGCGATGTGTCGTAGCACCCGCATCGGACGCAGGCGTCGTTGCGACGGTGTTGACGGGGTCGTGATAGGTTGCGCGTTCCGCACGTGTTCGCGGCGGCGCTCGCGTTCGGCGGATTCCGATTGGTGATTCAGTAGGTGTTCGTAGTGGTTCATTGTGTGTTGCTCTCCATTGCCCTGTGTCATCGTCGTACCATCTCAGGCTAGTGACCCTGCGCTTAGTTACCGCTTATTTGTCGTCCTATTCGCCAGGCGGTTGCATTTGTTTACGGGCTTTTTAAAGGTATGGAGACGCTGACGCGTGGGGCTACAGGAAATCGGCATAATGGCGGTGCTGGCCGGTGTCATCGGTTGGCGGTTGGACGGTGACCGGCGCGTTTGGGCGCTTCTGGCCGCTTCGGTGGTTGGGCTGTACGTCCTTCAGCCGAGCCTGGTCATCCGCTATTTGGATGTTGCGCTACCGACACTCACCCTGGGGTTAACCTTCGTTGCGTGGCTAGCTGTAACCGGGCGAACACGACCTGCCCTGGTGATCGTGTCGTTGGTGGTGTTTTTCGCGGTGCTCAAGTGGGATGTGCTAACGGTGGCCGCCGCAAGTGGCCTGCGGCGGCTGACCGGGCGCGACCCGTCGCTGGCCTCATCGGCAGATGTGGTGTGGATCGGCTATTCGTACATCGCCTTTCGGTTGATACACACGTTGCGCGACGCACAAAGCAGTGTGCTACCGAGATTGTCACTGCGAGACTACCTCGCGTACGTGTTGTTCTTCCCGGCACTGACGGCTGGCCCCATCGACCGGGCGGAGCGCTTCGGCGACGATTTGCGCGAATCGGCGCGGCTGACGAACGCGCGCCTCGTCGATGCGGGGACGCGGATTGCGGTCGGCGTGTTCAAAAAGTTTGCCGTCGCCGATAGCCTCGCGCTGGTCGCCCTCGACGCGACGAATGCCGAACAGGCAACTTCGGCGGGCGGGCTGTGGCTGCTGACGTATGCGTACGGTTTGCGCCTGTTCTTCGATTTCAGTGGATACACCGATGTCGCGATCGGTATCGGCAAATTGGCCGGCATCGATTTACCGGAGAACTTCGCACGACCGTACTTCAAGCCGACGATTGCGGCCTTCTGGCAGAGCTGGCACATCACGCTTAGCGATTGGGTGCGGACGTACGTGTTCGCGCCGGTCTCGCGCTGGCTGATGCTGATGCGAGTGCAGCCTGCGCTGTTGACGGTTTTCGCGGCGCAAGCTGCGACGATGCTCACTATCGGCCTGTGGCACAGCGTGACATGGAACTTCGCGCTGTGGGGTTTGTGGCACGCGGTCGGGCTGTTCATCCAAAAAGTGTGGAGCGACCGCACCCGCCGCACGTACATCAAGTTGCGGAAGCAGCCCCGTTTACGTGCAGCCGCGAATGGGTTGGGCGTAATTGTGACGTTCCACTATGTAACCCTGGGCTGGGTGTGGTTCGCGCTACCGACGCCCGCCCTCGCGTGGAGCACCGTACTGGGGTTGTTCGGACTATGAAGGTGTGGCGCGTGATGCTCAAGGCGGGGGTGCTGTTCAGCCTGTTGAATCTTATTTTTGTGACGACCGACCCGATCGATGCACTCGGGCGCGCTTCACTTTATAACGGCGTGTGGACCGGGCGGCACCGGCTGCCGTTCGGCGACCGGCCCGGCGGCTACAACCTCAGCCTCAATACGTTGAGCGCGATGTTCGCGGCGCACGAGGTTTCGGCGGTGCGGGATGATGATCGGTGTCGGGTGTTCGTCATCGGTGACAGTAGCGTGTGGGGTGTGCTTCTGCGGCCCGATGAAACGCTTGCCGCACAAATAAGTGACGACGAGTTGTGGGCGTTCAACCTGGGTTACCCCACGCTCTCGTTGACGAAGGACTTGCTTTTGCTGGATTATGCACTGCGCTACGAGCCGGATGCGATCATCTGGCTGGTGACATTGGAGAGCTTTGCGCGCGATACGCAAACCGCTTCGTTCATTCTGCGGGCGAACGGCGACGCGGTACGCGACCTCTCTGCCCAGTATGGTCTCTCGCTAGACGAAACCGCACTCGAAGGCCGTACGCTCTATGATCGAACGATCGTCGGTAGCCGGCGTGACCTGAACGACCTTTTGCGGCTGCAACTGCTCGGCGCGATGTGGACCATCACCGGCATCGACCAACCCTACCCCACAAACTATGAGCGCCCACAGAATGATTTCGGCAGCGATGTATCGTGGCGTGGGTTGGGAGCTCCACTGACCGAGGATGACGTTGCATTCGATGTGCTGCGCGCAGGCATTGCTGCTAGCAATGTACCCGTACTCATCGTCAATGAGCCGATTTTCATAGCCAACGGCGAGAACAGCGACCTGCACTACAATGCGCTTTATCCACGTTGGGCATACGATGACTACCGCGCACTGCTGGCAAACAGCGGCCTGCCCGTGCTCGACCTGTGGGATGCGGTCGAGGCGGACAATTTTACTGATAGCTCGATCCACGTCAATAATGATGGTATTACTTTTATTACAACAGCGTTGAAACGTCGTAGGGCAGAATATTGCTGATGGCGACCTGTAAAAATATTATCCTTTTCTTATGTGGGGGTGCCCGCCCACGGTTGAATTACGGGTTTGCTTGTGATAACTTACACGCACAAGATATGTCGTGATAGCGTGCTGCACAGCAAAAACGTGTAGCGACGGGAGCAACACCCCCAACCCAGGCCACTAATGCTCGTAATCGATTTCAACGAAACCGCCGCACGGTGCCTGTGAGCGGTCTTTTGTGTACCCGTCACTAACACGGCAAATCACTATCGAACGGGAGGAACTTTGGTAAACAATTTTGATGTCCCCGAGCAGGACGTAGAAGGTATGTCGGACATGAACGAGTTCGCGGCACTCCTCGCGGAGTACGACTATGACGAACCGTATCGTGGGCAAATCCTCGAAGGCGTAATTCTGAGCGCGGACGACCATGAAATTATGCTGGATGTGGGCCTCAAGCGCGATGCGTTTGTGCCTCGTACAGACCTCGACCGCCTTGACGACAGCGTGCTAGAGAGCCTCGTGCCGGGCCGCTCCGTGAAGACGTATGTGATGCAACCGAGCAACGCCGATGGCGACCTGATCGTTTCGATCAACAAGGGCCTGGAATTGGCGGACTGGGAAGAGGCTGAACAGCTTCTTGAGACGGAAGACATCGTTGACGTGGAAGTGGTGGGAACCAACCGTGGTGGCCTGCTCGCGCGCTTCAAGCGCTTGACGGGCTTTATCCCCATGTCGCAGATTACGAGCATTGCGCGCTTCTCCTCCGATTACGAAATGAAGCAGGCCAAGGACGACCTCGTCGGCAATAAGCTGGAAGCGAAGGTCATCGAAGTGGCCCGCTTGCGTAACCGCCTCATCTTCTCCGAGCGTGCGGCGCGGGTGCAGGTGCAGCAGGTTCGTATGTCCTCGTTGGCAGTGGGCGACGATGTGACGGGCCGTGTGGTGGGCCTCGTGGACTTTGGTGCGTTCGTCGACATCGGCGGCGTCGACGGCCTTATCCACATTTCCAAGCTGGACCACCGTTTCGTGGAGCACCCCGGCGAGGTCCTCGCCATCGGTGATGAGGTTCACGTGCGCGTCGAGAGCATCGACGAGAAGAACCAACGCATTAGCCTCAACCGCAAGGTGCTGCTCGCCGACCCGTGGCAAACGTTGGAAGCAGAATATCAGGAAGGCGACATGGTCACGGTTCATGTGACGAATATCGTGGACTTCGGTGTATTCGTGGCGCTGCCGAATGGCTTGCAGGGGCTTATCCACATCAGCAATATGCAAACGCTGGATACGTCGAACCTGCGCAACTTCATCCGTGAGGGCGACGCGATGTTGGCACGCATCATCAGCATCGACGCCGACCGCCAGCGCATCGGCCTTTCCGTCGACAATGTGACGATGGAAGAGCAGGAAGCCTGGATGTACACGCGCAACGATCCGAACGTCCAAACAGACGACCTCAAGCCCGGCCAGCCAGACCCGGCGGTGCAGGCGGCGATGGCCGTTTCGTTGGAGATGCAAAACGCTGAGGCACCTGCCGCGGACGAGGAAGACGTGGAAGAAGACGACGAGGAAGAAGCGGAAGAAGCCGCCGAAACAGTCGTCGGCGAGGAATAGCCTCGAACTTTCGAATGCGTGGGCTGGGTTTGCCCACGCATTCTTCGTCTCCCAAATTACTCATGATAATGCAAGGCAGATGAGTCTATCCCGTGAGTGCGTTGCGGGAATTGCGCACCCTATGTAGCATCGCGGGGATGCGAAGTATTGGATCGCAAGGAGCGTTCATGTCGCTTAAGGCTGTCATTTTCGGTGCCATCGGCACACTCGTGGAGACGTCTGAGTTGCAACGGCAGGCCTTCAACACCGCGTTCGCAAACGCCAAGCTCGATTGGTCGTGGGATGTTGATCTTTACCAGGAATTACTAAAAACCAGCGGTGGGCAAAATCGTATTCGTGCGTACGCTGAGCGCACTGGCACCCACCTGGACGAGGCGCAGGTTCGGGCACTTCATGCCGACAAATCTGCAATTTTTCAACAGATGTTGCAAAGCGATGGCATCAATTTGCGCGACGGGGTCGCGGAGCTTGTGCAGGCTGCGACGGCAGAAAATGTTGCCGTGGCGTTTGCGTCCACGACGTCGCAGGAAAATATAAACGCCATCGATGCGGCTTTGGGCGAGGCCTCGCCGTTTCCAAAATTTGCGGTAAGCACCCATGCTGAGACGGTCAGCAATAAGAAGCCTGCGCCCGATGTGTACGTGTATGTGCTGAACCAACTCGGCATCAAAACGGCGACAGCCATCGCCATCGAGGACACGGCAGAGAGTTTATCCTCGGCACAGACCGCCGGGCTAACCTGTGTGGCAACGCCCGGAGCATACGCGGAAGATCAAGATTTTTCGGTGGCGGCGGCGGTTGCGGCACCCGGCCAAATCGGTGATCTGGCGTGGCTTCGGTCTTTGGTGGATTAACGAAACTTGGTTAACGATGCTGTTGGCGAATCGATTTGACCGCTGTTTGGCCCTCATCCCCCGGCCCCATTTGCCGAACCCGAACG
>CAYSVE010000030.1:0-19207 GCA_964434365.1 uncultured Anaerolineaceae bacterium
GGCTCGCGCTTCATCGGCACGATGGAATTGACGAGCACCGTTGCCGATCATTTCGACTCTGGCGACCTGGCATTGCTTCATGCGATTTCCAAGCCCATCGCCATTTCCATCTACAACGCGGAACTGTACTCCGCGCAAATTCGTCGTATCGATGACCTGGCCAGTTTGCAAGAGGTGGCGCAGGGGACGAACATCGAAAGCGATACCCGCGAGGTCTATGAGTCGCTTAACGAGCGTATCGCCCAACTCGTCAACGCCGAAATCTGCGGTGTGTTGCTATACGACATCGACCGCGACGTGCTGAGCGGTCAACCGCCGTTTCATGGTTTGCCCGACGCGCTTGTGCAGCTATACGGCTTCTCTGTAGCAGAGGGCGAACCGGGATGCACGATCTGGGATCGCGATTATTGGGTATCGAACGACCTGGAAGACGAACAGTTGTTGGACGAGATTGACCTGCGACGTGTAGTCGATGCGGCGGGCCTGCGGAACATCGCGATCGTGATGATGAAGGTCGGGCAGGACAAGATCGGCGCAGTGCAAGTGGCTAACAAGCGCTCCGAGGGCGGTTTCAACGCTCAGGACATCCAGAATTTGCGCATCCTGGTTGCACAAGCCGCCATCGTGGTTGAAAACATCCGCCTGATGCAGCGTGAGCGCCGCCACGATACCGAACTCGTTGGCCTGCAAGAGATCACCCACGCCATCGGTGCTCTCACGAGTGAAGACGAGGTGTACTTCTACTCAGACATCAATCTGCGCATTGCTGGGTTGATGGACATCGCAATGTGCGGCATTCTGCTGTACGACGAGGAGAATCACCGTTTGGTGAGCCAGCTACCCTTCTACGGCGTGGAAGATGACCTCGTGCGTGATTATGTCATCGACCTCGCACCGGGTAGTGTCCTCGAACAGGTTTGGGACGAGCAAGATTACTGGTATACGAACAAGGTCATGGCAGACTCCCTGGTGTTCGCCGCCGACCTTGCAGAAACTGCCGAGCGCATCGGCGTCGAAAAGACGCTCATGGCGGAACTCACGGCAGGTGGGCGCAAGCTGGGTGTGCTACAGGCGTCGAACAAGCTGAGTGGTGAGGACTTCACCGACAACGACGCGCGCCTGTTGCTGATCTTCGCGACGCAGGTTGCCGCAATTATCGACAATGCGCGTTTGCTCCGCGAAATTCAGCGCCGTGCCGACGAGGCCGAAAGCTTACGCCGCCTCGCCGAACTGGCAGGCAACGTGCTCACGACAGATGAAGCACTTTTGCCGGTGCTCTCCGAAATTGCTGCACTCACCGATAGCGGCCGTGTCTTCATCAACATGCTCGACGACACCGGCTCGATGGTGACGAGTCCCCGCCTGGTATTCGGCACGGAGCTTGCACAGACTATTTTCCTCGACCGGCAGGCTGACGGCTTCGAAGATTGTGCGGCAGTATCTCATAAACCATTGCTCTCCAACAATGTCGCGGAGGTAACCGAGGGCCGGGTTGGTTACGCACAGCTGGCGCGCGAACTCAATCTACAACGGATGGTCATCGTGCCGATGGTGTTGGGTGAGCGCACGCTCGGCGAGTTAGGCATTGGCAACCGGGAGAATTCGCCGTACGTGGCCGAAGATGTCGAACTCCTCAAGACGATCGCAGCGCAGACCGCAACGACGATCGACCGGGTGCGATTGTACGAGGCCACTGGCGAGAACCTCAGCCGCCGTATGCAAGAGCTAGACGCGATTTCGCGGGTGAGTAACGAACTCACGCTCACGCTCGACCTCGACTCGGTGCTAGACACCATCCAACAGGAGGCGGCACAGGCAACAAGTGCCGACGGTGGTACAGCGATTTTGCTGCGCCCGCGCGATGAGTGGCGTGACTCCGATGTGCCGGAAATCCTGCGGCGTGTTGGCTCCAACGACTTATTCGACACTATGGCCGAAATCGAAGCGTTGGCCGTGGCGCGCGCTGCCGACGCCATGCTCGTGCAAAACTATGCCGACCACGAATCGATGACACCACAGCCCAGTATGGCGGGGTCGGCGGTGGCGTCAGCCGTCATCTACGCCGATGAGGTTGTGGGGGTGTTGCACCTGTTCCATGCGCGCGCGCACCACTTCGATGAGCGCGCGGCGGCCTTCCTCTCGACACTCTGTGCGAAGGCGGCGCTGGGGTACGGTAATTTCACACGCTACGAAGAGCAGATTCGGCGCAGCAATAGCCTCCGCCAGCGTGTCGACCAGCTTAATCAGATTTTCGAACTCGGGCAGATGCTCCAGAGCGATGTCGATCTCGACACGGTGCTGGAGGCCATCGCCTACAGTGTACAAAGCGTCGGGTACGATGTCGTGGTCATCACCGCCGTGGACGAGGAGGCGAATCTGCTGCGTCGGGTCGCGCAGGCTGGCTTGCCGGTAGATGCCTTCGAGAAGACAAAAAGCGATGTGATGCCGCTGGAATACCTCCCAGACCTACTCAAGGATAAGCATCGTATCAGCGAGTCCTACTTCTTCCCCATCGAAAACATCCTCGATTGGGCCATCGCCGGGCTGGACGCGTTGAGTGCGGCTTACGTTGGCAATCGGTCGATTTACGCCCAGGGGCGTGATGCCTGGCACGACGGCGATATGCTGCTGGTGCCCATTAGCGGTGCAGGGGGCGAATTGTTGGGCCTCATGAGCCTGGACCGCCCACAGAATAACAAGCGCCCCGACCGCAATCAGATCGAAGTGCTGGAAATTTTCGCGCATCAGGCAGCGGCGACGATCGAGAACAATCGTCTGTACCTGTCGAGTGTGCGCAGTGCGGAACTCGAAGCGCGCCTGAACGAAATGTTGGAGACGATTGCCCGCTCACTCGATATCGGTGAAATTATCGAGGCGGTGGCACACAGCGCGCTTCGCCTTGCGCCCTTCAACCAGATGACGGTTGCCCTGGTGGATGCCGATGATCGCGGCTTCGAGGTGACGAACGTGCATGTGCGTCATGACGACTCGTTGTTGACCACGCGCACGCGCAAAGGCTCGCTAGACCACACCGCGATGGGTCTCACATTCAGCCGGGGCGATGCCCACGTGTACCTCGCAGACAACGATGACGCGGGTACCGAACTGTCCTTCGAGGACATCGCCGATTGGCGCCAACACGGCGAACGGGTGTCGCTGCTGTTCCCACTGTCGGCGGGTGGTACGAACCTGGGTGTGATGCACCTGGGGAGCGACTCGTACCACGATTTCGACGTCAACGAGTTCCAGGGTTTGTTCGACCGTGTATCGAAGTTGACATCGGTCGCTATCCAGAACGCGCGCCTGTTTAACCGCGCGGTCAACTTGCAAAGCTTCAACGAGAGCGTGCTGGAATCCATCGGGCAGGGCATCGTCGTGTTGGATACCTCGGGCCACGTACTTTCTGCGAACCAGTTCATGCGCGACGAATACGGCTGGGACGACCGTGCCGTGCGGCGCGATTTGTTCACGGCCAGCCCAGAGCTTGCCGACATCCTGGGCGAATCGCTACGTCAGGTATTGGAGAGTGGGGAACCGCAACAGAAGATCGGCGAGGCAACGGGCGCAAACGAAACCCTGGCAGTGCGTAACTTCTACCTGTATCCGCTGGTTGCCAACGAGACGATTCGCGGCGCGGTGCTTCTGGTCGAAGACGTGACCGAGCGCCAACGGCTCGAAGAAGACGTGCGCGCTCGCGCGAACCAGCTTGCCGCCCTCACGACAGTTTCTGGTCGCATCACGAGTTCGCTGCTTCCCGAGGAAGTGATTTCGCTCGCGCTGGATAACGCAGAGCGGGTTATCCAGTACGATGTGCTAAGCCTATGGACCCGCGACAACGACCAGATGGTGCTTGTGGGGGTCCGTGGAGAGGCCGACCATCAGGTCGGTAAACTCGCGCTCAGTATCGTGGATAATATGCGCATCGACTACCTGATGGATGCGCAGGGTGTGATGACGATCGACGACTTACCACGCTTCCTCGAAACGTACCCTGCCGGTATGCCGGGCGACACAACGGGGGGTAGCTGGTTGGGTGTGCCCTTGGTCAATCAAAGCGCGGTCGATGGTATGATCACGCTGGTGAAGAACGAGCGTAACTTCTACACTGCGCAGTCGGAGCAGGCAGCTTTTGCCTTTGCGAACCAGGTGGCTGTCGCGCTGGCGAATGCCCGACTCTTCGTGGAAACGACCGCGCGTACCGAGCGCTTGAGCCTGCTGAACCGTGTGTCCCTCTCGCTCGTGCAGTCGATGGATACCGAAAACATCTTCGAAATTGCGCTAACGGAAATCGCGAATGCACTGCGGGCAGAAAAAGCCCACGCCCTTATCTACGACGAAGAATCGAAGATTGGCCGCGAAATCATCGACTATCCGCGGGGCAACACGCCCCCTTCGATG
The DNA here is from genome assembly GCA_964434365.1 of uncultured Anaerolineaceae bacterium. Taxonomy (GTDB): domain Bacteria; phylum Chloroflexota; class Anaerolineae; order Aggregatilineales; family Phototrophicaceae; genus CAYSVE01. The sequence continues at coordinate 4,399 of CAYSVE010000030.1, forward strand.
CACATCAACGCGAACAAGAGCGCGATCTATCAGTATGTGGTCTCGCGGCAGTACCCGCTGGTGTACAGCACCGACGACGCCTACATGCCAGAACCGCTCAGCGATGCCATCATGGCAGAGATCAACGAGCGTAACATCACGGATTTCCTCGTGCTGCCGTTGGTGGCTGTGGGGAAGGTCATCGGTGCCTTCGAGTTCGAAAACGCGAAGAAGCTCGGCCCGGACCAGTTGGAAATCGCGCTCATCATCGCAAACCAGACGGCCATCGCTGCCCAGAACGCCACCCGCCTCGACCAGTTGACGACCCGCACGCGGGAACTCGAAACCCTGCTGGAAGCGGCTCAATCGACCTCGCTGATGCTGGACCTGCAAGAGGTGTTCCGCAGCGTGGTGCAGTTGGTCATCCGCGCGCTGAACATGGACGACTGCGCGATTATGATCTGGGATGACCTTGAGAACGCGCTCGAAGTACAGATCGATGTGAACCGCAATGGCGACCCAGACCGCATCAGCCCGCGCGGCACGAAGTTCGACCTGCAACAGTACCCGGCTCGCCTGCGTGCCCTGCGCGACCGCGAGGTGGTCGTCATTAGCGTCGATGATACGGCTGCCGACCAGGCCGAATTGGCTGAGTTGCTAGAGACGGGCGATAGTGCGCGTATGTTCGTGCCGTTGGTCGTGCGCGATCAGTCGATCGGTCTCATTCAGGTGGAAATCCAGAACCCGAACCGCAGTATCACCGAGCAGGAGACGCGCCTTGCGCGCGCGCTGGGTGCCCAGGTCGCAATCGCGATCGAGAATGCGCGCCTTTCCACGGAGACGGCGGCACAGATGGACGAGTTGTTCATCATCAACGACCTCAGTCAGGCGATTTCCTCCACGGTCGACATCGAAAACATGCTGGAGATCGTGCGCGACCAGGTGCCCAGCGTGACCGGTGCATCGGAGTTGTACCTTGCGCTTTACGATGAGGATACACAGACCATCAACTTCCCGTTGGCGGTACGCGAGGGCGAACTCTACGATGTGGAGCCACGCCAACTCAACACAGACGAGGTGTCGTTCGTGATTCGCAATCGCCGCCCGCTTATCCTCGGTGGCGATTACTTCAGCCCGGATGAAGTTCGGCAGAGTCTCGGCATCACCAATGGTGAGGGTGAGGTTCGCAGTTACCTTGGCGTGCCGCTCATCGCTGGTGACTCGGTCATCGGTGTGCTAGCCGTGCGCGATACCCGCCAGACGCGCGTCTTCGGCCTCAACGACCAACGCGTGCTCACGACGGTGGGTACCCAGCTTGGTGCCGCTATCCAGAATGCGCGCCTGTTCGCGAAAACGCGCCAATTCGCCGACGAACTTAACCGAGTCGTGGACGAACGTACCGAGGAACTCGAAGAAGAGCGCGACCGCCTGACGATGCTGTACCAGATTACGGCTGACCTCGCGCTGACGCTCGATATGGACCGCGTGCTCAGCCGCGCGCTGCAAATGATCGCGAGTGCGGTGAAGGCCCACGACGGCGTGATTATGCTCATCGACCCGATGACCGACCGCCTGTACAGCCGTGCCTCGCTACGACGTGTGGTAGACCCAGAAAATGAGGACAAGCCCAGCCACCCGGCAGAACAACTTGCGCGGTGGCTTATCCTCAACGAGCACGATGTGCTGGTCGACGACTTGCACGAGGTCGAGTACTGGGATCCGTTTACGCCCGGTGCCGAAGAGTGGCGTAGCGCGATGGCCGTGTTGCTGGAAACCAACGAAGACGTCCAGGGCGTGCTTGTGCTGCTCAGCAGGGACCCTGCCGCGTTCAGCGATCCGTTGCTCGACCTCGTGATTGCGGCGGCCAACCAGGTGGCGGGTGCCATCAACAACGCAGACCTCTACCAGCTCATCCGCGAGCAGGCCGAGCGCCTCGGCACGCTGCTGCGCACCGAGCAGGAAGAAGCCGAGAAGAACTCCGCTATCCTCGAATCGATCGCGGACGGCGTAGTGCTCATCAACGCCGAGGGCAAGCTGAGCCTGTTCAACTCTGCGGCAGAGCAGGTGCTTGGCCTCGATCGCGACGAGGCGATGAACCGATCGTTGCGCGAACTGATGGACATCCACGGCGAGTCCGTGGGAACCTGGGCGCAACCCGTCGCCGAGTGGACCGCCAACCCGGATAGCCTGCGCGACGAGGGCTTCAGGGCGGGGCGTCTTTCCATCGGCGATAAGGTCGTCAGTGTGAACGTCGCACCGGTGTATAACGTGTCGCAGTATCTGGGGACGGTGTCGGTGTTCCGCGACATCACCCGCGACGTCGAAGTCGACCGACTCAAGAGTGAGTTTGTCGCGAACGTCACGCACGAATTGCGCACGCCACTTACGCCAATTAAGGGCTATGCTGACCTGCTGTTGATGGGGGCTGCGGGCCAACTGAGTGACTCGCAGCGCGACTTCTCTGCGACGATTAAATCCAATGCAGACCGCCTGGCAATGCTGGTGGAAGACCTGCTGAACATTTCGAAGATCGATGCGGGTGGCGAAACGCTTCACCTGGAACCGGTGGACCTCAGCGAGATTGTTTCGCTACAGGTTTCTAGCGCGCAGAACCGCCACTACAACAAGAACATCGACGTGGTTGTGAACGTGCCCGAAGACTTGCCACGCGTCGATGCCGATCGCCACAAAGCATCGCAGATCATTTCCAACATCATTGACAACGCCTTTAATTACACTCTCGCCGATGGTACTATAACCATCAGCTTGCAGCGTGAACAAGAGCGTGAACAGAACGTCCTCCTCACTGTGAAGGACACCGGAATCGGCATCCCTGAGGAGTTCCAGGATCGGGTGTGGGATCGCTTCGCCCGCTACGATGACCATGCTGTTACCCTCGATATCGCGGGGACGGGCCTGGGCCTTGCGATCGTGAAAGAACTCGTGGAAATGCACGCCGGGCAAGTATGGTTCACGTCCGTTGAAAATGTGGGGACCACATTTTACGTTTCCTTACCGATCGAACACCCTCAACCTGAGTCGTCCCAAGGGGAACTTAACGTGGTAACGGGCGACTAGAGAGCACAGGAACCTTCAAACCCTATGGCGAAAATTTTGGTAGCCGAAGACGAACGCGATATTCGCGAGTTGATCAAAATTACCCTTACTGCCGCTGGGCACGATGTGACGGCGGCGGCGAATGGGGCCGAGGCTGTGGAGCTTGCGCCGCAAGTTCTGCCAGATTTCATTATGATGGATGTGCGTATGCCGAAGATGACCGGCTACGAAGCGTGCGAGGCCCTGAAGCAGATCGATGCGGTGAAGGATGTGCCTGTGGCGTTCCTCACGGCTAAAGGGCAAGACGAAGAAGTACAGACAGGGATGCAGGTCGGCGCGATTGCCTACATCCTCAAACCCTTCTCGCTGGACGAACTGACCCGGCGTGTAAACGAAATCCTAGAGCAAATTGGGGCGGCCTAACAACAGGCCGCAGAGGAAGATACCTGCATGAGCGCGATTACAGTTGGTGGAGACCTGGTGCACTATGAGGTGTTAGGCCGGGGTCGTCCGGTGGTTCTCGTCCACGGCTGGATCGGCTCCTGGCGTTACTGGATTCCCACGATGCAGCAGTTACACCTGAAGTATCGTGTGTATGCCCTCGACCTGTTCGGCTATGGCGATAGCGGCAAAAACCCAGAAAAATACCATATCGACTACCAGGTCGCGATGCTAGACGAGTTTATGAAGCAGCTTGCCATCCCGAAAGCGGCGTTCATCGGCCATGCGTTGGGGGCGATGATCGTGGCGGAATTTGCACGGCGCTTTCAGGAACAAAAAGTGCCGCGCTTGCTGCTCGTCAGCGCACCGTTGTTCGATGTCGGTGATTTAGACCGGCGCACCCCACCCGGCCAGCAAACGCCCCTCACGGCAAACTATTCGCCATCCGCATCGGCATCGCCACCGGCAGGGTCTCGTCCACCGTCACCAGCACCACCTGCTGGCACCCTGGAACCGACCATCCCCACGATGACGCCAGCGCAGCGGGCGGCATTCATGCAGCAGGCCGCGGCCCGCGAGTTGGTCACACGGGCGAATGCGAACGACCGTAAAGAAAGCGCGATCATCAGCAGTCCGATCATGAGCGGCGCCGACCCTAACAACAACTACCTCCGTGACAGTATGAACAGCGGCTCCCTCGAAGCCTTGCTCGCGAAGTGCTTTAAGCGCAGCGAACCCGAGTACGGCAAGCTAGAGGCCGATGTTGCGAAAACCGATGCCGCTGTGCTCAAAAACACGGTGGAGGGGTTTGCAGCGGGCGAAATGTTGGATGTGGCGCATCAACTGCAGATGCCGACCGTCTTCATCCACGGTGAAAACGACCCGCTCATCCCAAACCCCAGCGAGGACGTGTGGCACTACCTCACGTTGAACAAAGAGGATATTCACGTGCCGATCCCGCTACCGAATGTACGGCACTTCCCCATGCTAGAGCACGACCGCTTCGGGCGACTCGTAGGCGACTTTTTAGAAACCCCAGACATCAGCAACCTGGAAGTCAAGGAGCGCTGGCGTCGTCGCGCCCGTTAACGTGGATACCGCGCTCATTTTTGCGAATGGCGAGTTGAGCGATGGCCCTCTCGTCCGGGCTGTGTTGGAACCACGCCCGCGATGGGTCATCGCGGCAGATGGCGGTGCCCGTGCGGCGCGTTTCCTCGGTATATTGCCCGATGTCGTCATCGGGGATATGGACTCGCTGACGCCGCAGGAAGTCGATGAACTTGCGCACCACAATGTCGACATCATCCGTCACCCCGCAGAGAAAAACGAAACCGACCTCGAACTGGCGCTACTTTGGGCCGTAGAGCGGATGGTAGGGCGCATCCGTGTGATCGGCGCGCTTGGTAAACGGCTAGATCAAACGATGGGCAATATCCAATTGCTTGCATTGCCGCACCTTGTCGGCTGCGATGTACGCCTCATCGCCGATAGGCAACAGGCCTGGCTGCTCGTGCCAGGGACCCACGCCATCGAAGGCCATGAAGGCGATACTGTCTCGCTGCTCCCGCTCAGTGGCGCAGCGCGGGGTATCCGCACCGATAAACTTTACTACCCCCTCCGCAACGAGACGTTGCGCTTTGGCCCGGCGCGGGGCATCAGCAATGTGATGACCGCCGACCAGGCGCAGGTCTCATTCGACGAGGGAATATTGTTGGTCGTCCATACCATAGGCCGTGCATGAGGGTCTACAAGCAAGATGCCAACGGTGAGGTCCAACTGCATTACGACGGTGAAATCGTCGAGCGGGGGACGACCTGGGTGTGCTTACGCGCGATTTTCCAGTACGGTGATGTAGACTATGGTTACGTCACGTTCAACCAGGGCGATGTCTTCACCGAGTGGTTCTACAGCGATCGCTGGTACAACGTATTCCGCATCGAGGACGGCACGAGCGGGCAGCTTAAGGGCTGGTATTGCAATATCACCCGCCCTGCTGTCATCACCGAACACGATGTGCGGGCAGATGACCTCGCCCTCGATTTGTTCGTGTCACCGAAAGGCGAAACCCGCATACTCGACGAAGACGAATTCGCCGAGTTAGCGCTAAGCGAAACCGAAGCGGCGGCAGCCTGGGCTGCTGTCGACGCCCTGAAGGCAGCGGTTGTGGCCCACAGCGGCCCCTTTGCCGACCTTGCCTAAAGCTCTTCCTCGTCGTCGCTTGCGCCCTCGGTGTCGCTTTCTGGCTGCGATTCGGGGTCGACGAGCATCACAGGTGCCTTCACTCCGTGGATCACTTTATTGGCCACACTGCCGAACACGAACCGCGCTAACCCGGTACGCCCACGCGTACTCATCACCACAAGGTCGATACCCTGCTCGTTGATGTAATCGCAGATGAGTGCTGCCACCCCTACCCCTTCGATCAACTGTACACGGGCGTTTAGGCCCTCCTCGCGCAGCTTATTGCGCAAGCTAATGAGGTAGCTCTTCACCTGCTGCCGCACTTCGTCGATCTGATCCTCCTGCCCGGCTAACGCGATGATGTCGGTGTATTCGTAAGCCGGTGGCCGAAAGACGTGCAGCAGCACAATTTCGGAGTTGTTGGCCCGCGCAATATCGACCGCGTGCGGAATGGCCCGCTCACTATAGCCGGAACCATCGACCGGAACGGCAATCACCTTGTAACGACTTTTACCTGCCATGAGCCAGTAATCTCCTCATGTTTTTCGATGGGCATAATGGCATACTGTACCACGAAAGGGGGGCGCATGGCGTCTTTGACTGGCAACCAAATTGCGCGGGCCGCACTCGTGGTCGTTTTGGGCTTCTTGGCGAGCGGTGTGCTGGGTCTCGTTCGTACGGCGACGTTGGCCGCGACCTTCGGTACGAGCGATGCCCTGGACGCGTTCCTCGCAGCGCAGCGCTTACCGGAGATATTGTTTGTGTTGGTGGCGGGGGGGGCTTTGGGGTCAGCGTTTATTCCGGTCTTCTCGCGCTACCTCACCGGCGAGCAGGCCAACCCGGAACGCGCGTGGCAACTCGCGAGTGCGACGATGACGCTTTCGGCGGGGGCGGCCTTCCTGCTTGGGTTGATGTTATGGGCACTGTCGCCGTGGTTGGTGCCTGCGGTTTTGGTGCCCGGTAAGCCACCCGAGGTGCAATTGCTCACCACGCGGCTCACGCAGGTGATGCTCGTTACACCTGTGATTTTCAGCCTCAGTGGTCTGTTGATGGGCATCCTCAACGCACACCAACTGTTTACACTACCTGCCATTGCCATCAGCATGAACAATGTCGGGATTATCGTCGGCGCGCTCGTGTTTGCCCGGTTCGGGCCGAACCCGCCGAATGTGTATGGCGTGGCGGTCGGCGCTGTGCTGGGGGCCGGGTTACATCTTGCAGTGCAGCTCCCCGGCCTGCGACGACTATCGCCCGTGCTGCGGCTACGCTGGCGTGCAGAGGGCCTCCGCGAAGTGCTCACATTGATGGGGCCGCGCGTGCTGGGACTCGCTGTGGTGCAGATCAATTTTGTGGTGAATGCGGCCTTCTCGTCGGGCATGGTGGAGGGGAGCTTTTCCGCGCTACAAATCGCATGGACGCTGATGTTCTTCGCGCTGGGGGTTATTGCACAGGGTGTGGGGACAGCGCTCTTCCCGACATTGGCCGCCCTCGCCGCCGAAAACGACATCGATGGGTTTCGCGCGCGCCTTAGCGGTGCGATGCGCGGGGTATTGTTCCTTGCGCTGCCCGCCTCGGTGGTGATGATTCTGCTAGGCGAGCCACTCATCGCGCTGGTGGCGCAATACGGCGAGTGGACCGCCGAAAGCACCGCTGCGACCGCATGGGCGCTGAGTTTCTTCGCGTTGGGGGTGGCCGGGCACGCGTTACTGGAATTGCTGTCGCGTGCATTCTACGCCCTTGCCGACACGTGGACGCCAGTCATCGTCGGTGTGGGGGCCATCCTCGCGAACATCGCGCTGAGCCTGCTGTTTATCCAATTTATGGGCGAGCCGGGTAACCTCACGCGCGGACCGTTCGCCGGGCTAGCGCTGGCGAATTCCGTCACGACGCTGGTGGAAAGTGGGGTTTTGTGGTGGCTCATGCGCCGCCGCATCGATGGCCTCCACGACGCGCAAGTGCTCCGGGCGACAGGGCGAACGGCACTTGCCTGTGTGGGGCTTGGCGTTGCAATCTGGTTGGTTCAGGGGTCCCTGCCGACACAAGCGCCGTTGGTCGTCAGCTTGGTGGGCGGTGGCGTCGGTGCTGCTGTGTTCTTTGGGGCGGCGTACGCCCTGCGCCTCGATGAAGCCCGTGCGTTGTCGAATATGGTCATCGCGCAGTTGAAGCGGTAATTTGGGTTATATTTGGGATAAAAATTGGGATATATGAATCTTTTTTCCCAAGTTATCCCAAGTCGTCCAATTCCGTGATGCGCAACTCCGCAGCATCGAGCAACCCCTGGCAGTGCTTGGCGAGGGCCTGCCCGCGCTCGTATAGCGCTACCGACTCCTCTAGCGGCAGGTCGCCGCTCTCTAACCGAGTAACGATGGTATCGAGTTCGGTGTAGGCAGTTTCGTAGCTCATCTCCGCGAGGTCGGCAAAAGAGGGTGCGTTTGTACTGCTCATGAGTGTCCTTATCCTCAATACGCGCTTTGAGTTCACCGCTTTCCAGTCGAATCGTCACGCCGACGCCGGGTTTCGCGTCCTTCTCATTCCGCACGATTGTGCCGTCTTCGCTGCGGGTAACGATGGCGTATCCGCGTGCGAGAATTGCCGCAGGGTTGGCCGCATTCAGCGCTGCCATTCGTGTGCTAAGCCGTTCCGCCCGCAGGTCCATGCTTCGATGTTGCGCCGACCCCAGCCGTCCGGCTAAATCATCGACTCGCTGCCGCTCACGCTCGATGGTACGTGCAGGTGAGAGGTAACCCAACGTGCGGACGTAATCAGCAGTGTCGTCGCGGAACGCACGTAACTGCGCCTTTGCAGCGTCGACAAGGCCGCGCTGGCGGTCGTGGAGTTGCTCGCGGAGTTCGGCGGCATCTGGCGTGGCAACTTCGGCAGCAGCGGAAGGCGTTGGGGCACGTAGGTCGGCAACGAAGTCTACGATGGTGAAGTCCGTTTCGTGGCCTACACCGGTGACGACGGGCACCATACTTTCGAAGACGGCGCGTGCAACGGCCTCATCGTTGAAGGCCCACAGGTCTTCGATGCTGCCGCCACCCCGGCACAAAATGATCACATCGACGTCGGCAAGGCGACCGAGGGCGAGCACGATTTGCGGCGGTGCGGTGTCGCCTTGCACCAACGTCGGGCTTAGTACAACCTCCGCCACAGGAAAGCGCCGCCGTAGCACGTTTAGCACGTCCTGGTACGCCGCGGCATCCGCCGAGGTGACGACGCCGATACGGGCTGGGAAGGTGGGCAGGGGGCGCTTGTGTTCTTCATCGAACAGCCCTTCGGCCTGCAACCGACTCTTCAGCAGTTCGAACTGCTGGTAGAGGTCACCCACGCCCACCGGGCGAATGAAATCGGCGTAAAGCTGGTATTCGCCGCGCTGCTCGTACACGCCGATGCGCCCGTGCGCGCGCACGGCATCGCCATCGCGCGGGGCTTGGCCGTACCGCGCTGCATCGCTGCGCCACATCACACACTTGAGCGCGGCGCGGTTGTCCTTCAGCGTAAAGTACCAGTGGCCACTGTTGGCAACGCGCATGTTCGAAATTTCGCCCTCGACCCAGGTATCCTGGAGAGTAAAGCTAGTTTCGATGAGTTCGCGGATGTGGGTCGTCAGCGCACCGACGGAGTAAACTTCAGCGGCCATACGGCCCTGCCTCTGTTATAATGTGCAGCATTGAGCAAAGATAACACATCTGTTCGAGGTTGACCAAATGGCATATCTGAACACCGAAGAGCGCGAAGCGCTGCTACACGAATTAAGCGAAATGCCCTTCAAGCGTGTGATGGGGCGTCTGCATCGCATCGACCCGAAGGGGCGTATGTCCTATTTCCGCAACGCGCAGCGCAGCGGCTTCCTGGAAACCCGCTTCATCCTCGAAGGGCTGGGGACCAAGGTCGTTATCGTGGAGAAGCACGACCGCGAACCGGCCAAGGACGGCGAGGTGTATAACTCCAAGTACGAGATGGTCGAAATTGCTATAGAGCCACTGCCGGATAATCGTCTCTAGCGCATCGTTTGTAGCTGTGTGGGGTTTCGGCCTCGTGAACACGCCATAGAAAGTAGAACACCTTATGTTACGTACCATTCCGCAATCGTGGAGCTATAGCAGGCTCGCGGCGATTGCCATTTTCACGTTGTTGACGGTCGTAAGTGCGCGGCTTCGCTTCGAGGTTGGGCCGGTGCCTATCACCATGCAAACGTTAGCGGTGTTGCTGGCTGGGTTGGTGCTCGGCTCGCGCGACGGCGCGCTGAGCCAACTGGGGTATGTGGGCCTCATCGCGATGAACCTGCCTGTGGATACCAACATGTTGGGTATCGCTGCTTTTGCCGGGCCGACTGCCGGTTACTTCGTGAGCTTCCCGTTGGTTGCCTATGTAGCTGGGGCGTTGGCCGAGCGCGGCGCCGAGCGCTTCTGGCTGCGCTGGGGCGCGGGGCTGGTCGGCGTGGTGGTGCTGTATGCCTGCGGTGCAACCTGGCTGAAGATTTGGCTGGGTGAGAGTTGGGCCGCAGCCTGGACCGCTGGAGTCGCACCGTTCATCGCCGTGGACATCGCGAAAGCCCTTGCGGCTGCGGCCCTCACCGAGTATGGGCGCAGCCTGCTGCGCCAGTAAACCCGTAGCCGTTTAGTTGGTTTGGGCGAGTGGGCGAGGCTCGATTGCATCTCGCCTACGCCCCTACATCCAACGATGACGACAGATCCTAATCCGCGCTGTCGTCCTCATCGCCACGCGTAAAACCCATGATGTTATACCCTGCGTCGACGTGCAGCACTTCACCCGTTACGGTGGTGCTCATATCGCTGGCGAGGTACACCGCTGTTTGGCCCACTTCCTCCTGCGTGACGAGCTTGCGCATCGGCGCTGCTGTCTCGGCGATTTTCAGCATATCCTTGAAGCCCGGAATCCCTGCTGCCGCCAGGGTTTTGATCGGACCCGCGCTGATGGCATTCACGCGGATGCCCTTCGGCCCCAGGTCGTAGGCGAGGTAACGGGTAATCGTCTCCAGGGCACTTTTGGCCACGGCCATCGCGTTGTAGCGCGGCATCACCTTCTCTGCGGCATAGTACGTCATACTCATGATGCTACCGCCCTGTGGCATGAGGTCTTCGGCGCGCTTCGTCAGCGCGATGAGGCTGTACGCGCTGATGTCGAGGGCCATCGCAAAGCCATCGCGCGAGACCTCGACCATGCGCCCGCCGAGGTCTTCACGCTTGGCGAACGCTACCGCATGCACGAGTATGTCCACCTTGCCGAAACGCTCCTTGGCCTTAGCGAACACCGCATCGAGTTGGGCATCGTCGGTGACATCACACATCTCCACGAAGTCGCAGCCGATGTCTTCGGCCAGGGGCACGACGCGCTTCGTGAGGGCCTCACCGGCATAGCTAATGCCGATTTGTGCGCCCTGCTCGTGCATTTTTTGCACCACGCCCCATGCGATTGAGTTCTTATTCGCGACCCCAAACACCAAAGCAACCTTGCCATCGAGTAAGCCCATAATTTGGACCCTTTCTGTTCAATCGTTGAAAAAAACGTGTATCAAATCTAACACGCACCCTCGGCAGACGCTACGCGGACGGGGTAAAGTATGCCCGGCGGCATGACAACACGTCGATGGGAGCAAACATGACAGACGAGAAAATTCATGTGGTTGTGGCGATGGACTTTTCCGATGACCTCATGGCGCAGTTGCGCGCGGTGTCGCCCCGACTGCATGTTGAGCGGCACTTCCCCTCTGTGCCGGATGACGCCTGGGCGCACGCAGAAATTCTCTATACGCTTCAGTCATTCCCGGGGCCGGGGCAGGCGCCGAACCTCCGCTGGATTCAATCGCACACGGCTGGTGTCGAGCACTTCATCGATAAGCCCGGCGTGACAGACAGCAACGCGCAAGTGACCACCGCAAGCGGTATCCATGCGGTATCGATGGCGGAGTGGACCATCGCGATGATGCTTGCGTTCGAGTATCGCCTTCGGCAGATGATCAAATTTCAGGAGCAGGCCAACTGGCCGAAGAAGCCGCACGCCATTTTTGCGCCCATGAATCTACGAAATCGTACGCTGGGTATCGTCGGGTATGGGGCCATCGGGCGGGAGGTCGCACGCCTTGCCGATGCCTTCGGGATGACGATTTACGCCACAAAACGCGACGCCAAGCGCCCAGGCAATGAGAACACCTACACTATTCAGGGGACAGGTGACCCAACTGGCGACTTGCCCATGCGCATTTACCCCGCAGATGCGCTGAAGTCGATGGTGAAAGACTGCGATTACCTCGTGCTACTCACGCCGCTGACCGACGAAACGCGCAATCTCGTCGACGAGGCTATCTTCGATGCCATGCCAGACCACGCCGTGCTGTTAAATCTCGCGCGTGGCGGCGTCGTCGATGAGCAGGCACTCGTCAAAGCGCTGAAAAAGGGCAAAATCGCCGGGGCTGCGTTGGATGTGTTCCAAACGGAACCGCTCCCCAAGGATAGCCTGCTGTGGAGCCTGGAGAATGTGATCATAAGCCCGCACACAGCAGGCAATAGCAGCAATTATCACGAGCGCGTCGCAGCGTTGTTTGCCGAGAACCTCACCCGTTACCTCGAGCGAACGACGTTGCTAAACCTCGTCGACCGTGCACGAGGCTACTAAATGCCACAAAAGTAGATGAGCAAGAGCTATGAACCCCCATCCCCTTGGGGGATGCGTCTGTGAAAGCTGGAACTTTTGCGCTGGCTTTGCGTATAATGAGGGTGAGTGCAGGTTAAGGAGATAGCTATGCCCGACGAAACCACCACCCCTGAGGAAGAAAAGGCGGACGGCCTCCAGGGCGCGTTCCAACAGTTCTTCGATCATCAAAAGAAAGCATTCGAGGAAGCCGGGAAGGCGTTCGAGGCACTGCTGCCCGAGGGCTTCAAAGAGCACAGTAACGCCGCCAGCGAGGAGTTCCGCCGCAGCATTAAGGTGCTGGTGGATGCCACCATCGACGAGCTTGAGAAGGTCACCAAGCAAGACGAGGGCGTTAAAGAAGATAGCGACGACGACGATGGCCCGCCGTCCTCCTCCACGGGTAAGACGAAGGTCAAAGTTCAGGTCGAATAGACATCACCACGAAACAAAAACGGGGTGCTACCACGATCGGTATGCACCCCGTTTTTGCGTTTACTCAGGGCATTACTTGATGCCCGTCGGTGGGAACAGCACCCGCCAACCAACCATCCCGGTGAGTACAAAACCGATCGTCCCAGGGATTGCCATACCACTAGCGACGAAAATCGTCGACGAAACCAACAGCCCGCTGAACACGACCGCACGGGTTGCGTTTTTTCCCTGGAGTTCTAGCAATTGCATATGAATTTGCAGCTTGCGACTTGGCTCTACGGTCACTTTCACGTCGCCGCTACGCAATTGCCGCGCGAGAGCGTCGTTACTGCTAGGACCCGGTGCAATCGTGCGACTGACGATCGCCTGCCCCGCCTCGATGATGGCGGCGGCGCTGTTACCACCCAGGATGTTCGTTAGCAGGCTCGTGCCGAGATCGGTGTTGCCGCGCGCACGATTTTGCTTCGCTTCCTGGCGCATCATCTGTTGCGTGTAGGGTTGCAGCTCCTGCCATGGGTTGAAGTTCGGCGCGAGGCTGGTCGTCATCCCGCTGAGGATGCCGATGGTGCGGCCCAGGTAGATGAAGTTCTGCGGCATCTGGAAGGGCATGTCGAACAACAGGTCGTTGAACTCGTTGCCGAGTGCTTCCATCGTTTCGTAGTCCATGGTGCTCAGTTCGGTCATGCTGAGGCCCCACACCTGGTCGAAGGTCGCCTTGGTGGCTTCCTCAAGGCGTTCGAGGTCGGCACCGGGTAGCAGCAGGTCAAGTTCCTGGTAGCTTTCGATGAGGCGTCCGGCATCGCGGGTGACGACGGCCACCAACGTGCTGATGAGGCCATCCACGATTTGCTGCGTGAGCCAGCCCGTCATCCCAAAGTCGACGAAAATGAGATAGAACGGACGCCCCTCTGGCCCGAACTTCGTGCCCGGTTCCACTGGCAATGGGTACACGAATAGATTGCCGGGGTGTGGGTCGGCCTGGAAGAAGCGGTCCTCGAAGATTTGTTGCAGGTAGGTCGTCATCAGCCGCTTCGAGACCTCGGTGCGGTTAACGCCTGCGTTCTCCAGCGCTTCGTAGTCGTTGATCTTGATGGTCGATACATCTTCCATCGTGATGACGCGGTCGGTCGAGAACTGTTTGTAGACCATTGGGATGTACACGCCGAGGTTGTTCTGGAACATGCGCGCGAAGCGCTCGGCATTTTGTGCCTCGTGGATGTAAGAGACTTCCTCCCACAGCACGCGCCCGAACTCCTGCGTGATCGCGACGGTATCGGCCCGGCGCGAGATGAAGTCGAAGCGGGCGGCCACATGTGCGATGATGATGAGCGAGGCGAGGTCCGTCGCGATCACATCGGCAATGCCGGGGCGTTGTACCTTCACCACGACGCGGTCGCCGTTGTGTAGTTGCGCCTTGTGCACCTGCCCCAGCGACGCCGCCGCGATTGGCTCCTCGCGCAGCGATTTGTACACGCTGTCGATGTCGCCGATTTCTTCGACGACGACCTCACGGATTTTCTTGAACGGAATCGTCGGAACTTCGTCCTGTAAGCCTGCGAGTTCGCTGATGATCTCCTCGGGGAAAATATCGGCGCGGGTGCTGATGAACTGCCCTAGCTTAATCATCACCCCGCCCGTATCGGCAGCGAAATCGCGGAACTCGCGCGCGTACTGCTTCCAACGCCGCACATTGTTCCGCTGCACGAACGCCTCACCACGGAAGCGCTTCACGAACCATTGCCAGTACAGCACACGGATGAAAATATTCGCCGCGAAGAGGATTGTCTTCGTGAAACGAATTTGCAGCCGGAACGACCGACGCTTGCTCACCCGCTCACGTGGGTCGGGCATGGTTTCTGGCTCCACGCGCTCTTTTGGCGGCGGCGGCTGCGTCGGCAATTCGTCGACAGGAACAACCGCCGAGGCGGCTGTGTTGCCATTCGAGACAGGAGCGGGTGTCTCTTCGGATAGTTGTTCAGTCGCAGTTGGCTCGCCCGCCTCATCGTCGTCGTCGAGCACCTCGACCGCGATGTTCACGCGCAGGTCATCCTCGGTCGGCATATCA
>CAYSVE010000031.1:0-19178 GCA_964434365.1 uncultured Anaerolineaceae bacterium
CCGATTCGATACGGCATTTGGCGGTATGGGAGGCTGCAACTTCATCCCGGAAGCCCTTGGGAACATTGCTACAGAGGACACCGTGAATATGCTGCATGGCATGGGCTACGAAACGGGTGTGGATATTGCGAAGGTCGCGGCGGTTTCGCAAAAACTTCAGGCGCTAATCGGCCAGAAACTGCCCGGCAAAATGTATCAATTGGTCAACTAACGAGCTATCGAAACGGAGACACCCCGCACATGGGTCAAACGATCTCGGAAAAACTGATTGCTTGTCATGCCAGTCGTGATGTCAAGGCTGGGGATATCGCGATTGTCGATGTAGATGGGGTTATGGCCACCGATGCCACGGGTCCATTTGCACTCAAAGCATTCCGCGAAATGGGAGGGACCCAACTATGGGACCCGCTGCGCGTATCGATGATCCTCGATCATGCGACACCAGCAACTAATGAGCTCATCAGCAACATACAGCAACTGTTGCGAGAGTTTTCGGCAGCAATGGGAAATCACTTCTACGAGATGGGTGAGGGAATCTGCCACCAATTGATGATTGAAAACGAGCACGTTAGGCCGGGTGATATTTTCCTGGGGGCCGATAGCCACACGACCAGCTACGGTGCCCTTAACGCGTTTTCGGTCGGGGTTGGTTCTACTGTCCTCGCGGCTGTGATGTTGACGGGTAAAACGAGGCTCAAAGTTCCTGAGACAATTCGCCTGGAACTTGTCGGTAAGTTGCCCAGGGGTATCACGGCTAAGGACCTGATCCTCCACCTCGTAGGGAAGCTCGGAATTGCCGGGGCGACCTATATGGCGGTCGAGTATATGGGGGAGGCCATTGAAGACTTCTCGCTGGCAAGCCGTATTGTCCTCGCGAATATGTCTGCCGAGATGGGTGCAAAAGCTGGCCTGGTAGACCCCACGGGCCTCGACTTGTGGTATGAGTGGGAACCGACCAGCGCCGATGCTGACGCGTCGTATGTGTCTCGGCACACAATAGATATCTCGGCCCTAAAGCCTCAAATCGCGCTACCCAACCTGCCCAGCAATGTGCACGATATCGATGTCGCCGCTGGGACAAAGGTAAACCAGGCATTCATCGGCTCATGCACAAACGCTCGCCTGGAAGACTTGCAAATTGCAGCGAAGATTCTAGACGGCAAAAGAGTGGCATCGGGTGTGCGGTTCATGATCTATCCGGCTTCGCGCAGGGTGTTCAACGATGCTCTGGCGGATGGCACTATCGAGAAGCTCTCTCGGGCTGGGGCAACTATACACAGCTCCGGTTGTGGACCCTGCGTTGGCACCCTCGGCGGTGTACCCGCAGACGGCGATGTGATCATCAGCAGTACGAACCGAAACTTCCGTGGAAGAATGGGAAATCCGCACGCGGAGATATATTTGGGGTCACCGGCGGTGGTCGCTGCGGCGGCGCTGACTGGTGAGATTACAGACCCAGCAGATGTCATCGATGACTCGGTATGGGAGTTGACCTAATGCTCAACGGATTCGCTCACGTTTACGGTGACAACATCGACACAGACCGGATTATCCCGGGCAAGTACACCAAGACGCTGGACACCTCTCAACTCGCCGCGCATGTTCTGGAAGACCTGGATCCGAATTTTCGCAATCGCGTACAACCAGGAGACATTCTGGTCGCCGGTTATAACTTTGGTGCCGGTTCCTCTCGTGAACAAGCGCCCATCGCGCTCAAGTCTGCGGGTATTGCGGTCGTCGTTGCACGATCTTTCGCGCGCATTTTCTTTCGAAACGCGATCAACCTTGGCTTACCCACGATCGAAATCCCCGACCACGACATTGTCAATGGGCACTCGGGCGAGGTTGATCTGGCGGCAGGAATCGTAACCAACCTATCCACTGGAAAGTCGTTTCAATCGACACTAATGCCAAAGGTCATGATGGATATTTTGGAAGCGGGGGGGCTGGTGAACTATCTCAAGGCTAATGGCACGTACAAGGTCTGAAACGGAGAGTGTAGTGGGCAACAATAGCCTTCCACTCGCGAATATCCGTGTGCTGGAATTTAGCCACGCGGTGATGGGGCCTGCGGCTGGCCTTGTGCTGGCCGACCTCGGTGCAGAGGTAATCCGCATTGAGCGCGCACCCGATGGTGACCACACGCGGCGTCTTAAGGGGTTCGGTACGGGTTACTTTACGTTTTACAACCGCAACAAAAAAAGTATCGCTGTCGACATCAAGACGGAGGCGGGTAAGGCGATAGTTGACAAGCTGGTTGCCACCGCCGACGTGCTGATAGAAAACTTCGGGCCTGGTACCATGGAACGACTGGGACTCGGCTACGAAGACTTAAAAGCAGACCATCCGAAGTTGATCTACTGCTCGCTAAAAGGGTTTATGTCTGGCCCTTATGAGCAACGCCCGGCACTCGATGAGGTCGTTCAGATGATGTCGGGTCTCGCATATATGACCGGGCCACCGGGGCAACCTCTACGGGCGGGTGCATCCATTGTCGATATTATGGGTGGAACTTATGGTGCGATGGCTGTACTCATCGCGCTGATGGAGCGAAGCACGACAGGGCAAGGCAAGCTTGTCAAGAACGGTCTTTTCGAGACCGCCGCGTTTATCATGGGCCAGCATATGGCCTACAGCGCCATCGCGGGTATTGAGGTTCCGCCGATGCCTGCCCGCATCAGCGCGTGGGCGATCTATCGCATCTTCGAAACCTCTGACAATCAACAAGTGTTCATCGGTATCACGAGTGACAAACACTGGGAGCGCTTCTGTAGCGAATTTGACCGTGAGGATTTATTTGCTCGGGATGACCTGAAACACAACAACCAAAGGATCGATGCGAGAGATTGGCTACAGCCGGAACTTGAGCAGTTCCTTAAGCGACTGCCCAAAGCGGAAATTATTGCAAAGGCCGATAGAGCCGGGATTCCGTTTGCGCCGATTGCACGCCCAGAAGACCTTTTCGAAGACCCGCAACTCAACGAGGGAAACAGCCTCGTCACTGCGAAATTGCCAGGTCAAACCGAGGCGAAGCTCCCCAAGTTGCCGATGTCCATCGAAGGTGTTGACCTCACGCTCAGGATGGATGCACCGGTCGTCGGCAATGCGACACAATCGATGCTAACCGAACTTGGCTACGACAAGGCAGGCATCGAACAACTCCTGGCCGATGGGGTTGTTGCCCAATCACTAGACCCATAACGAACGTGAACCCATATGTCGCTGAAAGAACGCCTCTCGGAAAAAGACGTACTGGTCGTACCCGGTGCCTACGACGCGCTAACAGCTAAGCTTGTTACACTGGCCGGGTTCGAGACCGTCTACCTGTCAGGGGCTGGGGTATCCTATTCTACCTTCGGCACGCCAGACATTGGTATCGTCACGGCTACCCAGATGATCGAGCGCGTGCGCATGGTCGCTGATGCCGCGGCAATTCCCGTCATCGCCGATGCCGATACGGGTTACGGCAACGCGATCAATGTGTACCACACGGTGCGGCAGTATGAGCAGGCAGGGGCCTCGGCCATTCAGCTTGAGGATCAAACGTTTCCGAAGCGTTGTGGGCATCTTGCAGGGAAGGAACTGCTCAGCGTCGAGGAGATGATCGGTAAGATACGTGCGGCGACCGATGCGCGACGATCGGATGACTTTTTGATCATCGCCCGGACGGATGCGCGATCCGTCTGGGATTTAGAGGCTGCCATCGACCGCGCACATCGCTACGCCGACGCTGGCGCAGATATGCTCTTCGTGGAAAGTCCGCGTAGCGTCGAGGAACTGCGCTCGATCGGCGCAAGGTTGCAGGGATCCCCGCTACTTGCCAATATGGTAGAGGGTGGTAAAACCCCACTGGTCCCAGCGACTGATCTTGAAGCGATGGGCTATTCGGTAGTCTTATATCCAAATTCCTTGACACGTCATTTTGTGCACATGGGTATCGAGTTTTTGCGAAGCCTTAAGGACAACGGTACCACGACGCCAACCCTCGACAAGATGACCCCCTTCTCCGAACTCAATGCCATGCTTGGTCTCGAACATTTCCAGAGCCAGGAAGCGAAATACCTGCCAGGCGCGGCAGATGATGACTAAATTTTGTTGCATCAACAAGGGATTTTTAAAATGCCCATAGAACACGATGATGGACGTTGGGATGCGCATATCCCTATCGCAGTCGTTGGTGGTGGTGGCTGTGGCCTTACAGCCGCACTCGCGGCTGCACAGTGTGAAGTTGACGTTGTCGTTTTCGAAAAAGACGAAACAGTAAAGAGCAACACGGCGCGTTCATCAGGGATGATTCCTGCTGCTGGCACCCGCTTTCAACGTGAAGCTGGCGTCCATGAGACACCAGACGACTTTGCACGGGATATTCTCAACAAGAACCATCACGAGTCCAACCCTGAAACTACCCTATTGCTTACCCGCACCATTCCAACCGTCGTCGAGTGGCTCGTTGACAATGTCGGTGTCGATTTACGCTTCGTAGATGATTTTACCTATCCAGGGCATTCGAGCCATCGCATGCACGCGCCACCCGATCGCACGGGGGCAGGCCTTTACCACGATATGCGAGATGCTGCGAACGCGCACGCAAATATCAGATTTTCCGCCGTTACGCCCGTTGTTGGGTTAGTAGCAGATGATCGAGGTGATGTTGTAGGGGTCGTTATTGAAGACAGCGGAAAGCAGTCCAGAGTGAAATGTGGCAAGGTCATCCTGGCAACCAACGGTTTCGGTGCGAACCCGCAGATGGTGCGAAAATACATACCAGCAATGGCAGACGCCATGCACTTCGGCAGCGAATGCAATACCGGCGAAGGCATCCTGTGGGGTGAGGTATTGGGTGCAAAGCTGGAATTTATGGACGCTTATCAGGCGCATAATTCGGTAGCCGTACCGCACGGAATCCTGATGACATACGCATTGGTTACTGAGGGCGGGATTCAGGTTAACGTGCATGGTAAGCGGTTTGGAACCGAAGAGCAGGGTTATTCTGAACGCGCGCTTGAAGTCCTCGCGCAACCTGACGGCATAGCCTGGAACATTGTCGATCAGCGAATCCACGAATTCGCCCGCGCATTCGCGTATTATCGCCAGGGTATCGAGGCACACGCGATACATCGTGCCGAAACCGTCGAGGAACTGGCTGACAAACTCGGGATCGATCGCGTCGGCCTTGTAACAACCGTGAAGAACTTCAATCTCGCTGCAAAGGGGGAGATCACCGACGAACAAAACCGTTACCCACTACAGCCTTTGCAAAGCCCGTACTACGGAATTTGCGTCACTGGCGCGCTTTTTCACACTCAGGGAGGGCTGAGCGTCAACGTGAACGCACAGGTCGTCCGAGAAGATGGCTCTGTCATTGGCAACTTATACGCCGGAGGCGGAACTGCGGCAGGGGTAAGTGGGCATGGCCCGGCTGGGTATTTGTCTGGTAACGGATTACTCACCGCGTTGGTGTATGGCTACCTCGCTGGAAACCATGCCGGAGCGGACATTCGGGATACAGTCGGCTAGAGGCTTGGCTCGTCGACAACCCTCGTAGGCGTAATTGCGGTGCCACTGCCCGAGCAACGGCGACTATTTGCATGGTGAGCACCCCGCAAGAAGCTCTCAGACATAAACCTGGGAGCTTCTTGGCAAAAATCGTGCGAGACACAACGTGGACCAGCGAGTTGGCACGTGCTTGCGCTTATTAGGGCCACCTAACGCTACACTACTGGCTGGCCGTGATGCCGCCATCTAAATACAGGATTTGTCCCGTTACAAATGCCCCGGCGTCGGACGCAAAAAACAGCGCGGGGCCTACACAGTCCTTGGGGTCTGCGATTCGTCCGAGCGGGATGCGGCTCTCGACCTTGTTACGAAACTCCGGATTGTCCATAACGTGGCGAATCATTTCGGTAAATACGAACGTTGGGGCAATGCCGTTCACGGTGATCTGATGTGGCGCAAGCTCCATGGCGTGTTGCTTGGTGAGCATAACCAGACCACCTTTTGTGCTGCAATAGGCCGAGTATCCGCGCCCACGCAGGCCAAGCTGCGCCCGCACCGAGAGGATATGAATTTGGCGCCCACCATGTCCCCCGTCGATCTGGTATTTGGCGGTTGCCTGTGCCAGGAACATCGCCGCCTTAAGATTCACGGCATACACCTCATCGTAGGCTTCTTCACTGACATTGAGGATAGGTTCTTCGCGCTGAATCCCTGCACTATTGACCAGAATGTCGATTTTGCCAAACTGCTCTACCACGAAATCGACAGAGTCTTTGATTTCTGCAACGGATTTTACATCGACTGCGACACCGGCGGCGGCGTGTCCGGCTTCTTTTAGCGCATCGGCAAGTTTATCGGCTTTTTCCTTCGAACGTCCCGAAACCACAACCTTTGCACCGTGCATGGCCATGCCCCAGGCAATTGCCTCGCCGATGCCGCCGTATCCTCCGGGGATATATGCGACTTTGTCTCGTAAGCTAAACATATCGGAAAGCACGGTGCTAAAATCGACTATCGGAGTAATCTGTTCCATGATGAGTCCTTTGGGTAGTCAATCGACGAATTCTTATGGGTATACGGGCAAGACATCGCCCAGATAATTACGGACGGCCTGTTGATCAACAAACGCTTGCCAGTCAGGGGATTCCACAACTGAGCCGTTATCGACGAACATGTAGTGATCACACAGGTCCTGCACGATAGAAATTTGGTAATACTCCGTCGGATGGACGGACATGAACACCAATCGTCCTTCATCGCGCAGGCGCTTGAAGAACCGCATAATGAACGGAATGTAACCGTCCTGCGTGCTGAACTGCGGTTCGTCAAAGAGGTGAATAATAGGATAGTCTGTTCGGGCAGGCTCCATCAGAAATGCGGGTTTGGTCCAGGTGATATTACGTACCTGATACGACTGATGGTAGTGGATAGCGATGCGATCGCGCTCGTTATACTTCACATTGTGGATGTCCTGCCCGCCACACAAAACCTGTCCATCTGTCGGCGGTGTGATGCCTGTAATCATCTCAAAGAGGGTGGTTTTACCAGCACCGTTCGCACCCATCACCCCAATGATCTGCGGCGTGTGCACATCAAAATGTGCTTCCAGAGAGAATGTCACTTCCTTGCTGAACCGTCCGCGGGTGTACTGTTTTCTCAGGTTCTTTACGGATAAAATTGGAATATCAGTCATCGTGCGATCCCCTCACTCAAATGCCGAGCAATGTATGTCGGTCGTATTCGGAATTCAGCAATGTCTGTGCTGTGTCGCAATAGACGATGCTGCCCCGATCGATAACATAAGCCCGATCGGAAACCGAGAGCGCAAGTTCGGCGTGCTGTTCGACCATCAACACCGCGATGCCTTCGTCGCGGAGGCGCTGGACGGTTCGCATCACATCCTGCACAATGCGCGGCGCAAGTCCCTGTGTGGGTTCGTCCATGAGAACCAGCCCGGGGGACCCGAGCATTGCCCGGCCAATGGCGACCATTTGCATTTCGCCGCCAGAGAGGTTTTCGCACGTTCGGTGCGTCAGATACTCCAGTGCAGTGAATATCTCGAATATTTCTTTGCGCGACCACGAACGGAACGCCGTGCGCTTGGTGCCCAGGTCTAAGTTGCGCTCTACTGTAAGCGTCGGGAATATACGCCGATCATCTGGCACCCAGCCGATTCCCTTTTGTGCAATTTTGTGTGTGTTTTTGCGGGTAATATCCTCATCATTGAAAATGATTTTCCCACGCTTGGGTGTCGTTAAGCCCAGGATCGAACGCAGTGTCGTGGTTTTGCCCGTACCACTAGCACCTAATAGGGATACAACTTCACCATGGCCGACCGTCAGCGAGACATCGAACAATGCCTGTGTTTCGCCATAAAACGTATCGATACGATCAACTTGTAACAGAGGGTGCGTCGTCATAAACGTTACCCCTTCACAACTTGTTGGTAAGTGAACTCGAGGTTTTGCATCAGTGCTTGTGGTGGTGCGGTTTCGATGACCTGCCCCCACAAAATTACAGAGATCACATCGGCTAACTCGGTCAGGAATGCCATGTCATGCTCGATGATGACTATGGTTAAGTCTTCGCGCAGAACTTGGATCAACTCGATTAGATTGCCGTGCTGATCGGCACCGAGGCCCTGCGTCGGTTCATCGAGGAATAAGATGCGCGGATTGCTGGCCAGCGCAACACCGATTTCTAAGGCGCGACGGTTACCGTAAGATAGGTTTCGTGCCTCGGTGTGTCCCCATTTTTCCAGCCCGATTTTTCTGAGCACCTCTTGCGCTTCATCCTGCATCGCAGAGTCTG
Source organism: uncultured Anaerolineaceae bacterium (assembly GCA_964434365.1). Lineage (GTDB taxonomy): Bacteria > Chloroflexota > Anaerolineae > Aggregatilineales > Phototrophicaceae > CAYSVE01. The sequence continues at coordinate 8,308 of CAYSVE010000031.1, forward strand.
TGGGGATGTTGTGAAACGGGTTAAACTGTATGCTTTGCACGGCGCGTAGAGCAACCGTCACGTTTTCTAGGGTGGTGAATTCGTCGAACAGGTTCATAATCTGGAATGAACGCGCCACCCCAAGCCGTGCCAACCGATGCGGCTTCATCCCTGTGATATTTTGTGCATCGAAGATGACCGATCCGCGATCGGGTTTGTAATGCCCCGTGAGAATGTTAAACAGCGTCGATTTGCCTGCGCCGTTCGGCCCTACAATGCCGCTAATCAAGTTTTTTTCGAAGGCCAGGTTAACGTTTTCCAGTACGGCCTGTTGACCAAAGCGCTTGTAAATACCGTTTGCCTCGAAGAATGCCATCAGTCTGCCTTCTCCTTTACGAGGTCGGTCGCGGGGGTAGGTATGACGCTCTCTGTCGATTGTGTCGATTGGCCGATCCACCGAGAGAGATCGTTCCACATACCGGCAATACCCTCCGGTTTAAACAGCACCATAAGCATGAAGGTCAGCCCGAAGTACAGTACCCACGCCTCGGTCAGTGTGCCGATGTAGTCTCGAACGATGAAGTAGAAGACCACACCGAAAATAGGCCCCCAGAAGCTCACAAAGCCGCCGCCAATCACAGTCATCATCACAATAATGCCCGACCAATGCAGCGCCATGACATCGGGGAAAGCACTCTGCTGTGCCAGCGCAAATAGGCCACCGGCAAGCGCGGCAAGTGCAGTCGATAGCGTGAAGCTGAGCAGTTTGAACAGATAAACGTTGTAGCCCAAAAAGCGGGTACGCTGCTCGTTTTGTTTCAGTGCCTGGATAATGTAACCAAATGGAGAGCGAACGAGTAACCATAGGGCAATCACCACGACGGCGAAGATGACCAGTGTGAAGTAGTACAGGCTCACATTGCTAGAAATATCGATGGAAAAGAAGCCAAAACGGAGTGGCAGACGGCTCAAGCCAAGCAAACCGTCCTCACCTTTGGTCACGTCGCGCATTTTTATCGCAAGGAACCAGAACAACTGGCCGAACGCAATCGTGAGCAGAGAAAAGTAGATGCCACGCCGATGCGAAACAAATACCCCGACAATACCACCGAAGATTAGGCCCGCCAGTACGGCTAGCAGCAGGCCGATCCACAGAATGTCGCCACCGTAATGGAATTGGTAGATCGCCATCGCATAGGCACCCACGCCAAAGAACGCACCGTGGCCAAATGACGGTAGGCCGGTATAACCCAGCGCGATGTTGTACCCCATGGCGTAAATACACCAGATAAGTATCTCCAGGGCGATGTAGTCATAAAACCCGATGCGGCTAATCCACAGGGGAACGGTTGCAAAGACAATCAGTAGTAGCGCGATCTTCAGAAATTCGGGGGTGTAGTTCCGAAAGAAATTGATGTTCATCGTTATTTGTCCTAACTGCTGGCTTTGCCGAAAAAGCCGCGCGGCCGTAAGATGAGCACGACCGCCAGAAGCACATAGATGCTCATGATCGACCAGTCCGAAGCGAACGCGCCCGTTAGCCCGGCAACCATGCCGACAGCAAGCCCTGCCAACACCGACCCCCAGAAGCTCCCGACACCGCCAACCACGACGATCAGGAATGCAGGAATCACGGCGTCTACGCCCATGTGTGGGCGAACACCCCAGATTGGCGCAATAATCACCCCGGCAATTGCCGCCAGGGCGGTGCCCACGCCAAACACAAACATACGAAGTATCGTAAGGTTAATGCCCAGGGCGCGGACCATTTCGCTGTCGTAAGCTCCTGCTTTGATAATCGAACCTATCCGCGTACGCTCGATGAACAACCACAAAAGCAGAATGGTCACGATTGCCGCGCCAGATGCGAAGAATCGATACTTCGAGTAGATCATGCCCTGAAACAGGAATGACCCCGAAACAAGGGACGGTGCCGCGAAATAGCGTTCGGTGCTGCCCCATGTTTGGCGGATACCTTCCTCAATCACCAGTGCGGCTCCGTACGTGAACAACAGTCCATAGAGCGGGTCTTTCCCATAGGTCCGCCGCATCGGGATTTCCAGCCCCATGCCTACAACACCGACGGCGAACGGGGCAAGAAGACCGGCAAACACATATTGCACCGGCGTGGGGGCACCGAACTCCGATGCCCCAAACACACCTAGCAATGTCAGTGCAATATATGCGCCCAGTGCAAAGAGTGAGCCGTGCGCCAGGTTGATAACTTCCATGACACCCACAATCAACGTGAACCCCAGGGCAATGAGTGCGAAGAGAAGTCCCATTGTCAGGCCGTTCAGCAGGTGAGGAAGTAACTCGTTAATGAATGACATCGCAGGTTCTCACTAAACCAGTCACGCTTACGGCTCGAAGACGGGGGTGTCTTCGAAGGATTCCAGCACGCAGCCCTCAGGCACTGCCATAGCATCTTCTGGGCCGATGATTGCTGTGATCTCGTAAATGTCGTAGTCTTCTACTGCTGCGAAGTTACCCGTTCCCAGGTAAATTGTCTGTTGTACGTGGTGATTGTCGGGGTTGATGAACGCGTCATGATGTTGCATGCGTTCTTCGGCGGTAAATGTTTTGCCCTCAAGCGCACGAATTATCTCATGATTGTTCGTCGTGCCCACTTCCTCGATTGTGGAAAGCAGCGCGTGGGTCGCCATGTAGCCGTTATAGAACACGTTGCCTGGTACGCGAATGCGGGTGTCGGGGTACATTGCTTGGTACTGGGCGACAAACTCGTCGACACCCGGCAAATCTAAGTCGTAGTACCATGTGGTGCCGAACAGCCCAAATGGCGGCACGCCATACACGTCGGGCCAGTCCTGCTGGTTGTTGATCCACGCGATGCCCTGATCCAAACCCTGGTCGGAGACTTGGATGCGCATGGCTTTCTGGTCGTCGCCACCGACAGCGGCTGCTACGACGTGTAGCTCATCGATTTGCTGAATATTCAGCAGGTAAGAGCTGAAGTCGCGGGTGCCCTGTGGCACAAGTAGCTCATCAACAATGGATGCACCGGCTGCTTCGGCTAGTGCACGGGTCGTCGCAGATGTCTCATGGCCCCACACGTAGTCATTGGTTAGCAGCAGCCAGTTCGGGCCGTAGGCTTCTACTGCACCCTGAACCGTTGCCTTGGAGAAGTTGCCGCCGTGCCCATCCCACACAAACTTCGTTCGGTGACAGTTTTCGCCCGATTCGGACGGTGAGCTAGAATTTGTGTTGAAGTAAATGACGCCGTTTTCCTGCGCGACCTGTGAAATCGCGTTTGCGACGCCAGAGCTTACCGCGCCAATGAGGAAATCCACCCCGTCTTGTTTGATGAGGCGCTCTGCAACACGTGTGCCGGTTGCGGGGTTAGTTTCGGTGTCGATGTGTATCCATTCGATGGGACGTCCGAGGACGCCACCGTTTGCGTTGAACTCCTCGATGGCCATCAACATACCTCGACGGTCGGATGCGCCGCTGTTGGCATATTGCCCGCTAGCGTCCGAGGTAATGCCGATAACGATCGGTTCCACATCCTGTGCGGCTGTTGTAGTAAGAATACCAGTCGTGATGACCAGCAGAGCAGATAGTCCAAAAACGGTTAGGCGGTTAATTAACTTCATCATATCTCCTGTTTTGTTTCAAAATAAACAATTCGAGTGCGCTTATATGGTAATTCTATGCAAAAACATCCAACAAAAACGCTTTATGTGAACATGCGTTGCCTTTATGGCAACAATGTTTTCTTTTTAACACAGTTCTCATGCTTTGTCAAACACTGGGTTTTCGTCCGCGCATGTGTGAAATTTATTGCAAGAGACTTGATTTATTTTTTATAGTGAGTATGCTCTATATAGCCAATAAGGCAATCTCATTGCCTATTGCGAAACGTTGTGGAGGGCGTAATGAGCCGAAATGTGCAATCGCTTGAGCGAGGCCTACGCGTGTTGGAGTCGTTGGTGGAGCAGAGTCCGCGGGGTACGACTGAACTCGCGGAAGCACTGGAATTAGACAAAACGATAGTTCATCGATTACTTGCGACCTTGCAGTCGATGGGCTACGTCGAGCAGGATGAAAATCGCAAATACGGTGTCGGGATGAAGCTACGGCAGGTCGGTGCGCAGGTGCTCTCCAACTTAGACTTGCGCACGATGGCGCGACCCTTCATGGATGAGTTGGTCGAGTATACAAAAGGTGTGGCGCACCTCGCCAAAATGGCCGAAGATCGCGCAATATACATCGAAAAAATCCAACATCCCTCGCTTACCGTCAATGCAACCGGTGTCGGTGGCGAAGCACCGGGATACAGTTCTGCGGCAGGAAAAGTCCTATGGGCATATCTATCGCTTACCAACCTCAGTAGTATTTTAGATAAGATCGAGCTTCGTCCGCACACGCAGAATACCATCACCGATCTTTCAGTGTTACACCAACAACTGGCGCAGGTTCGCCAACAGGGCTATGCCGTGGATAGAGAAGAGCATCGCCTCGGGCTGATTGGGGTGGGAGCACCCGTTTTCGACCACATGGGGAGCGTTGTCGCATCGATTTGTGTGGCTGGCTTTGCCGGGGAAGTGATAGATGACCAGGTTGCGCACATCCAAACCCGTGTAGTGGATGCTGCACGCCAATTGTCTCATCAGCTAGGGTATGTTAATGGCAATGTTCGCTGACGTATATTAGATTCCAGTTCCAGTGGCAGAGCCAGATTGCCGCCTAACCAAAGAGGAAATTAAGAATACAGGCGCGGAATCCGCCGCTTTTTGCAAAGTAAAGGGCGTTGATATTGCGCAGTTGGCCGTACAATTTGCGCTGAAGAATCCCGATATTCACACGACGCTGGTTGGCACAGCCTATCCCGACAATATGCGCCGAAATGTCGAGTGGCTGAGCGCGCCGTATGACGAAGCACTTGCCGAAAAGGTCCTGAAGATTCTCGCACCGATCTAGGATAAAACCTGGCAGATCGGTCGCCCAGAAAACAACTAGAGCAGGAGATTCTCTGTGACAACTCGAATCGACGCGCATCAGCACTTCTGGCATTTTAATCCTGCCGAGCACATGTGGATGACGGATGAAATGGACGTGTTGAAGCGTAACTACTTGCCAGAAGACCTATCACCGTTGATGGCGGAGACTTCCATCGGCGGTACGGTCGTGGTCCAGGCCAGGCAGAATCTCGACGAAACCACATGGCTGTTGCACCTTGCCGATAATCACAGCTTTATCGAGGGCGTGGTCGGCTGGGTAGACTTGCGCTCGTCAAACGTAGCCGAACAGCTAGCGAAGTTCGCACCGCATCCCAAGTTAGTGGGGGTGCGCCATGTGGTTCACGATGAGCCAGATGACCAATTTATGTTGAGGGATGATTTCTTACACGGTTTGCGGGAACTCAAACCATTCGATCTGACGTATGATCTACTTCTGTTCCCGAAGCATCTACCCGTTGCCGTTAAGGTGGTGCAACAATTCCCCGGCCAGCCGTTTGTGTTGGACCACATCGCAAAGCCGCTCATACGGGATGGCACACTAGAACCGTGGGCAACCCACATCCGCGAACTAGCTAACTATGACCATGTCTCCTGCAAAGTATCAGGGATGGTCACCGAAGCAGCGTGGCGCGGTTGGTCACAGGATGATTTTCTGCCTTATCTTGACGTGGTGTTCGATTGCTTCGGAAGCGATCGTCTGCTATTCGGTAGTGATTGGCCGGTGTGCACGCTCGCTGGCAGTTACTCCGAGGTGGTTGGCATCGTCTTGTCGTACATCGGCCAATTGACAGATGCAGAGCAAGCAAAAATTATGGGTAAGAATGCAGCGGCGTTCTACGGCCTTGCGGACGAGTGAGACCGATACAGGGCTGAACTCTTACCAATGTCCCCGCGCCAGCGCCTAGGGCACGATGTAGCGTACCACAGGTACCTGTTTAAGCAGCCATGTGATGCCAAACGATAAAAGAAACACGATAGCCGATACAAATGGGATCGCGAACATTGGATTGAACATGACCGGACGCACGTAAAAGCCAAACGCGCCAGTGTTAAACAGGTCGATCAGCATCGCGTGCACGAAGTAAATGCCGAAACTGCATGAACTGAGCAAAATTACGAACTTTCGTGCGCCATCGCGTCCATCCAGCAAGCTGTCATAGGGGAAGCATTTGAGCATCACGAAAAGTGCCGACAGTGAGATCACCATATTGAAACTGAAGTAGTCCATGAAGAAGCGATCGAACGCCCCCTGGTTCGCATCGAGCAGCGCGAATGTCGCAAGGTGGGTGAACGTGAACCCCACGACCACAACCCCCAATGCAACGAACCATTGCCTCGTCGTCAACCAAATATCGCGCAAGTAGTAGCCCAAAATGTAATACCCGAGATACCCGGTTGTGACGTAAATGAAGATACCCACGCGAATATCTGCAAAGCGACGCAAAAGTGGGAGCACACTCACGACCACGAACCACATCAACAGGAAATACGTGAGGTCTCGTCGCGAGGCCGCCCGCACATAGATGCGCAAAATGGGCGTCACCAGGTACAGCCCCAGGATCATCTGAATAAACCACAAGTGATAAAACACCGGGCCGATCAACAACGCATCGCGCATCTGTGCTGGTGAAAAGTTCTCGCCCTGGTAGTAGATGCGATACGCCAGATACACGAATGCCCAGATCACGAATGGTACGAGGACGCGAACAAACCGTTTGCGGAAAAACTGTGCCAGCGGTTCGTCTTTCGTCGAGCCGAGCAGGAGCATTCCGCTAATCATCGTAAAAAGGGGGGAACCCCCCCGTGTGAAGGCGTGCCACAGGTTCGATGCCCACCACTGGTAGGGAGTAATGTCGTTGAAGATGGTCGCTGTAAGCTGCGCAACGTGTATGGTGACGACAGCCGCCATGGCATAAATGCGCATGAAGTTCACAAAAATGTAGCGCTTGCGTGGTTGCACATCACTTTTCGTGGCGATGTGCTCCTGCACAGCGAGCGGTGTATTCGGTTCGGGAAATGTCGTTGCGCTCATGTTGGGCCTCCCCTGCTGGTTCATTGGGCTGGACTAAATTCGATTTCCAGGCTCTCGAAGTGCGCAGCTGTGTTCGAGGTCGTAAGGCCGACGTAGGTACCTGAGCTGCGTAGTGGGATTTGTTCTGCGATGGCTATGCCATCGACCAGGACACGGTAATGCTCACCCTCGATGAGGACCGCGAGCGTGACCTCCTGCGAGTCGATGTCGAGTCCATCGAGTGTTGTGTTGCCTGTTCCCTCGAAGCCGTTTGTCGTGAAGTGCCCCCACATGATCGTTTCGCTATCGAGGAAGCGAATCATGTGGGCACCGTCCAGCCTGTCCGATTGTGGCGCTGCGAATAGCAACCCGGCCCCGACGCCCTCTTCGTGTCGAATTTCAACGCTTGCACGTAAGACATCGGGAAAAGAGTTAGACAGGAAAGCGGCAAAATCGAAACCCTCCACCTGTCTCTGACTGAGTCCTGTGCCTGCAATGACCCAATCGCCCCTGATGATCTCGACCGTGGTGTCGGCGCTGCGGTCACCGAAGTTGTAGGTGAGGGGCGTCAGATCGTTGCTTGTAGATGCCCCAGGGACCCGTTGCTGCGGTCGTGATGTGGTTACAGCGGGTAGTGGTCCTATCTCGCGATTCAAATTCGGAAAACCCTCGGTGGCCATGACGAAATCGTATTCCACCCGTGCCCGATCGGTGAACACGCCCGCATAACCCGCGTCGTAGTGCAACGGAACCTTATCTGCGATGAGTTCAGTACCTAAATAAACGCTGTAGACGTACCGCTTAACCCATACCGATAGCAGCAAAGGTCCCTCGCGTGGGTCAACGTCAAGTGGATCGCTCGTCCATTGTGTGTTGAACACGCCATCGGCATCGTAGTAGCCCGCCAGCAATTGCACCGTGCCATTCGAAGCGGAAGCCAGTCGTACGAGGTGACCATCGCGCAACACGTCATGCGCCGCGAGGTTGAACAGCAACCCCATGCTCGGTTCACCACCCCGAACGAAAGCACTGGCTTGAATATGGTACCACGGCGCAGTCGTCGCCGTTTGCAACGTCGGGAAAGATGCTACGGACTCTGTAGTGGTGTTGGTGTGCGTTAGCCAACCAGCTTGAGTTTGCCAACTACTGCTATTCGACCAATAGGGGATATGGCTATCGAATTCCAGAGTTATCGGGGTCCAGGCGTTTGCATCCCATGGAGGCTCAAGAAACACGAAATACAGCAGCGTGCCTATAATCATATAGAGCCCAGCAGCGCCTAGTAACCCGATGCCAGCGAGCCGTAACGAGGGGCGATTCCTTGTGTCCGTAGCGTTCATTCGCTTGCCAAACCTCACCAGTGGGAACTGGGGCCCCAATTCAGGTAGATGTGCTGCTTTCGATACCGAGCGGTCAAAATTGGCTGCGCTACGGCACTTGGATTGTTTCTACGTCCAGCGCGCAGGCTCCGGGCAACGTTGCCGATGCATCCGCATCGTAGAATTGGCGCTGCTGGTGCCACATCCTGGCGCTGAAACACTCACCCATACTCGCAGACACCGTCATGCGCAGCGTATACAGCGCGGCAAATTCGCCTGCGTGGTACACCCCCGACCTGGCTAACATCAATTGTTCCGCGTCGCGCAAATGCATATTCGCGGCTTCCCACTCGTTGTGCTGTGCATCGATTTGTGCGAGGCCGAAGATCGCCTTTGCATTTGCGCCGTCGTGTGCGAGCGCCTCTTCGTAATACTGCTGAGCAAGGTCGTATTGACGATTTTCAAAAGCGCGATCGCCACGCCAGATCAATAGTCGATCGGGATGATTTAATTCCTCTCGAATCGATGCCGCAGGGGAAGGAAAGCGCTGTACGGGGACGATGTGACCGTACAGCGCTGTGCGGGGGCTTGCACTTTGCAACAACCAGCCAAGGTGCAGCGTTGTCCGTGGATACTGGACATGTGCAAAGCGCAACGGCTCGTCATCGTACGACGTCCACAGGGGAATATCGAAGGCGGCCAGAATTTCTGGGACATCGAGTGGCACTGTGAACCAGACACCGCGCGGCGTGTCGATCATCCACACTTTGATCGACCCCATTTCGTATTGCGCGTCCTCCTCGCCAAACAACACCCAGATGACCTCGTCGCGTATGCGCAACTCCAGGCCATAGAATTCACCATCCGTGACAGAGCGTGTTTTGTTGGCCTCCGCCGGGACGAGCACTTGCACATTCCAAGGCACTTCGGGGACGTACAGGGTGGTGTGGACGGTAACGCGCTCTGCTGTGTCGCCCTCCGGCGTCATCTCGACTTGCATCCGCGTCTCTCGACTTTCTGACTCCACGGCCACCACACGACTTGAGTCAGATGTGCGCGTCACATTCCAGTGAAGTGGGGCGGACGTCGCGGGGTCCCAATAGGTGTAGGTGAAATTTGGCACGAGGTCGGGTATGCCGCTCAAATAATCGTGCGCTACTTCGACGACTGCCCGCCGCTCGTAGCTGGTGGCTTCGCCTGCAATTAACTGGAATCCCATGTAATACGGAATTGAGCGAATTGGAAACATACCACCTAGGGTGTATCGACCAGTCTCGCCCGGTGCCAATGTCACGGGGCCACTGTCGATCCGCCATGCCGCTGGTTGGTGGTAGAACTGCCCCTCCACCCAAAAACGCGGACGATACGATGTATCACTCGTATTCGTGACGCGCACGTCGAGCGCGGTCACTGTGTCGTCGCTTGTCCAAATCGGCCTGATAACCTCTACCACGATCGGCGGTTGGCGCTGCAAACTGAAGATCATCACCGCAGCGCCGAGGGCAAGAAATGACGTCACGATTGCGAGTGCCGGGTAGTGTCTGCGTTGCGTAACATCGGGAGCCGGTGAAGTCGCTTGCTGAACAACCGGCGCAAACAAAAATGGCAATATCGGGAAGACCCAATAGTGGTACAGCGACCGGTAGGTGAAATAGCCATACAGGCCGGGGGCTAGCAGAAAAAGGTAACGTAGACGATGCGGATACAAGAAGACAAGCGCTAGGGCGAGAACATAACTACCAATCGCCAGCACGGAAAATCCCCAGTCGGGTATCATAACGACGCCCGATTCCGTTAGCCACGATAGCCCAATCCCCAGTACTTGATTTTGGCCCAGGAAAATGTCCTCGAATACGCCGCTGAACCAAGCCGCTGGATTCCAGAGAATGAACGGCAGGTTGAAGACAAAAAATGTTGCCACGCTCACCAGCACAAAGCGAGTCAGCACCGCCACACGCCGATGATCTTGCCAGAGCAATATTAGTAAGAATGGGGCATACATCCATGGAGGTTGTTTATAGGCACAGGCCAACCCGTACCAAATAGCGGCTTCTACGGGGCGGTTCCACCGCAGAATCATCATCATGATGAAGAATACCCAAACCGTTTCGCCTAACCCCATAAACGTGAGCTGGATGTACGGCGTAAAAATCACTACGGCCAGTGGCATCAGGGGGCGGATCGTCGGCGGGCTACCCCAATAGAGAAGTATGGCGATAAGTGCCAGGGATACCACGTAGACGTATAGTGAGGGCAAACCCAGCCAGTGTGCGGGTAATAGAATCAGAAAGCTGAGTGCGGGGTAGATCAAACTGCCTACATAGTCACCGTCGAGGTGTTGTGTTGGGAAAGCCTGCTGCGCTCGCAAGGCTCGATATGCGTCAAACGTGTCGACCGTGTACGGATTCTGCCCTAATTGCAGTGCCCGTGCGGCATACTCCACGTAGAGGGGGTTGTCTGTGGCCCAGGGCATGCGCCGTGAGTCGTGCGATTCGTATTCGATAACAAAATTGACCAGAATCAGCCCGACGAGCAGCGGTACCAGTAGCCCGGCCACGCTCGGCAAGCGGGGGAGCGCAG
>CAYSVE010000032.1:0-18993 GCA_964434365.1 uncultured Anaerolineaceae bacterium
CGGCGTGATACCACTCACCGCGCACCGGGTTGCCGATGTGCAGTTCGCCGAGCAGGTAGTTCGCACTTTTTTCTGGCAGTAGCTCCGGCTCGATGACCGTGCCCGGTGTGATGACGCGTGTCACCTCACGGTCGACGAGGCCGCGCCCGGTAGCCTCGCTCACCTGGTCGCAAATCGCGACATGATAGCCCCGTTCGATAAGTTTGGAAACGTAGTTTTCCAGCGCGTGATAGGGAACACCTGCCATCGGGTATCGCTCGGAGTTTTTGCCGCCGCTGATGTTGCGGCCCGTGAGTGTAATGTCCAGTTCGCGGGCTGCGATTTCTGCGTCGTCGTCGAAGGTTTCGTAAAAGTCGCCGAGCCTAAAAAATAGTATGCAGTCTGGATATTGCGCTTTAATATCCAGGTACTGTCGGCGGAGGGGAGTCACGCGCGCCATTTGTAATCAGATTCCTGTTGGTCACAAGGGTACGCATGGTATTCTAACAGCGCGTTTTGACCGAGACAACGGTGTCTGAACTAATGTGCTACAGGAGCTAACATGAAAGATGAGATTATTATCGGTGTCGACTTAGGCGGGACCCGTATTCGCACAGCTCGCCTAGACGACCACCTGAAAATTGTAGAGCGACAAGAAACCTTAACACTGGCTGCCGAGGGAAAAGAGCCGACGTTACAGCGCATCAAAGACCAGATACACAAGGTGATGCCCGCCGACGGAGAAGTCGACGGCATTGGCATTAGCGCGCCAGGGCCATTAAACCCGGAGACGGGTGTTATCGTAGCCCCGCCAAACCTGCCCGGCTGGCATAACGTCCCCCTCGGCGACATCCTGAAGGATGAGTTCAAAGTCCCGGTGTACACAGGCAACGACGCCAACGTTGCCGTGCTCGCGGAGGCGCTGAGGGGGGCGGCTGTGGGGTGTAGCCATGCGATATACATCACCGTGAGCACAGGCATCGGCGGCGGCATCATATCCGATGGGCGCATGGTGCTTGGTAATCGCGGGCTTGCCGCCGAAGCGGGCCACATCACGATCGTGGTTGGTGACCGCGTGACGACACTCGAAAAAGAGGCCGCAGGACCATCGCTGGCCCGCAAGTGCCGCGAACGAATCGCCAACGGCGAAGCATCGAAAATTACGGACATCGTCGAGGGCAAACTCGAAGCCATCAGCGGTTCAACGGTTGCAGAAGCGCTCGAAGCAGGCGATGCACTTGCCAAAGATGTGGTGTACACCGGGGCACGGATTATCGGCCTGGGTATGGTGACCTTGCTGCATCTTTTCAACCCAGAAACGATCGTGTTCGGTGGTGGGGTGATCACGGGTATGGGCCATGTGATGCTGCCCATCATCGAGGCGACAATACACGAAAATACCATCGACGAGGCGTACTGGCACGAACTCGATGTAAAAACCGCTGAACTCGGCGGCGATGTGAGCATCATCGGCGCTGCCGCACTTGTACCCATCCGCGGTGGCATGCGGCGCATCGACGAAGTTGCTGCTGCCCTGGCCGAAATTGCCGACTAAACTAACGTCTCTCTTGTAGAAGCGGGTCGTCTGCCTGTGATATACTGCGGGCACCATTTAGGTAAGCCCACGCAGTCAGACGACCTATGCTCATTCTCCACGACTATCGTGTTCGCCAGCGCGATTTTTTGCTAGAAATCACGCGTGCGATGACCGCTTTGCTCGATGTGAGCGAGGTGCTACGCCAAACGCTTAATGCGTCGGTGGTGATGCTCTCGGGCCAAATGGGGCTAATCGCACTGCGCGAGCAAAGTGGTTACTTCCGCATCCGCGCAACGATGGGGATCGAAAATGAGCAGATTGTCGACTTGGAAGCACAACTCCAGGCACTCATCGAAATAGCCGCCGAGCGGTTCGAGTCGGAAAAGGTCGAAGCAAGACTGCGGCGCATGGCATCGAGCTTGAACCCGCGCCTGCGGCAGTCGGTGGCTTTGCCGCTCAGCATCGCCGGGAAGCCCGTCGGCGTGCTCATCGTATTCCGCGAGCATCGTGGTAACCCCTCGCCCGACGATATTCAAGTGCTCCAGAGTTTCGCAGACCAAGCAGCGATTGCTGTGCACAACGCACAGCTTTACGCCAGCATCGACGAAGAGCGTCGCCGCCTCGCGGGCATTCTCGACTATAGTGCCGACGGCGTGATGATCCTCGATGTCGATATGACGATTCTGCGCTTCAACCGTGCGCTAGAGCGCATGACGGGCTGGAAGGCATCTGAGGCGATCGGCCTGCATCAGGATGATGTGATCCAATGGGAGCGCCTCGAAGAGGGTGACCTGATGGAAGCGATTGCCAACGGTTGGCCACAGGTTGTGTTAGGCGATGACGTGGATGGTGCACTCGATGACGAAGCACCGCTTTACGTCGAGGGGGATTTACGCCGCCACGATGGCCTTACCTTGAGCGTGGGTATTACCTACGCGCCGTTGCTCGGTCGCGGTGGAAAGCTCGCTAACGTCATCGCGAACGTGCGCGACATTACGAACTTTCGCCGCGCACAGGAAATGCAAAGCACCTTCATCTCCACCGTTTCGCACGAGTTGCGCACGCCGATTACGCTTATCCGGGGCTACGCCGAAACGCTCAGCCGTGAGGATGCCATGTGGGATCGTGGGATCGTGCAAAATGGCCTGGCGGTTATCGAAGATGAGGCCAACCGACTGAGCAACCTGGTCGATAACTTGTTGACGGCCAGTAAAATCCAGGCGCAACGTATGCTGGAACTCAACACGGCACCCGTTCATCTCGACCACCTCGCGGAGCGCTCTGTAGACCGTTTCCGAACGCAGGTAAGCGACCACTTAATTGCGCTCGATTTTCCCGATGGCTTCCCTGCCGTTGAGGCTGACGAGGCCCGTTTACGCCAGGTCATCGACAATTTGCTGAGCAACGCGCTCAAGTATTCACCTGCACAGTCGACTGTCGAAGTGGGTGGGCATTACAGCGACGATGAGGTGATGCTATATGTGCGTGACGAGGGTATCGGGATGACCGAAGCCGAACAAGAACATCTCTTCGAACGATTTTATCGCGCAGACAGCGCGCTGAGCCGCAAAACTGAGGGCACTGGTCTCGGCCTTTACCTGTCGCGCGCCATTGTCGAAGCCCATGAGGGGCATATTGAGGTGGAAAGCGCGCCGGGCCAGGGTTCCACCTTTTACTTCAAACTACCCCGGTAGGAGATACCATGCAAACGATACGTAACATGACCGTCCGCTGCCCACACTGTAACCACCCCTTCACAGCAGCGGTGGAGAACATCATCGATGTAGCCGAGGACCCGCAGGCGAAGGCGCGCCTGCTGAGTGGGCAACTGAATGCGGTGCAATGCCCGAACTGTGGTAACGCTCATGTTGTGGCCACCCCCCTGCTGTATCACGATGCCAGCAAGGAAATGCTCATCACCTTTACGCCGATGGAACTCGGCCTGCCGGAAGACGAAGCCGAGCGCATGATCGGCGGCTTGATGCGCGAGCTAACGACAAACCTGCCCAACGATGCGATGAAGGGGTACATTTTCCGTCCGCGAAGTGCACTCACGATGCAAGGTTTGCTAGAGCAGGTGCTCGAAGGTGACGGCATCACACGGGAAATGATGGACGAGGGGCGCGAGCGATCACGACTGGTGGAGATCTTCATCCAGATGGATGAGGACACGCTTCCCGCACTCGTCACCGAACACGATGCTAAGCTCGACGCGCAGTTCTTCCAGGTGATGTCTTTGATGGCGCAGCGTATGGTGCAAGAGGGCCGACCCGATATAGCTGAGCGCGTTATCGCCTTGCAGCAGCGCTTGGTTGAGCTTTCCACTTATGGCCAGGAAATGATCCAGAAGGCACAGGTGCAAGAGCAGGTGTTGCACGAGATCGCGGCGAAGTTGCAGGCCCTCGGTCCGCAGGTGACGCCGGATCAGGTCGTGGACCTTGTGCTCACGTACAAGGATGATGATGAACGCCTGCAAGCGATGGTTGGGCTGGCCCGCCGTATGTTCGACTACAACTTCTTCCAGACGCTCACCGAGCGGATGGGACAGGCCCCTGCCGACGAGCGTGATGACCTCGGTGAGTTGCGCGAGCGCCTGCTGCAACTTACATCCCTCATCGACCAGCAAGCGCAGATGGCCCTTCAGCAGTCGGCGAACTTCTTGCGCGAAGTGCTACAGAATCCGCAACCGGAGCAAATGCTCGCGCAGAACGTGCACATGCTCGACGACACGCTCATGGAGGTGCTCGGCGCGAATATTCGCGAGGCACAGCGCAGCGGCGACCTCGAAGCCTCCGCCCGCCTAAAGACGGTTCACGAGGCGATCGTTAAGGTACTACAAGATACGATGGACCCGCCGATGCGATTCGTGAACGATCTTCTGTCGTCGGAGAGTGAGGAGACGGCGACGGAGTTGCTGAACGCCCGTGCTGCTGAGTTCGGGCCAGAACTTCTGGACATATTCGATACGTTGCAGGAGGCCGTGCAAGCCCAGGGTGATGCGAACCTGGCCCAGCGGCTTGGGCAATTGCGCGAAATGGCCGAAAAGGCCCTCAGCTAACAATCGCTACATAACGTCGACGCTTTGCTAACGTCTGGCCTACGCAGGCTCGGTTCTTGCTGGTAGAATACGGGTTTTGTCGTAGGCTTTTGTTATTTGCGAAGAGGACTTTCTCTATGCGACGTGTTTTGCAAATCATCGCGCCGGGCAGTTTGATGGTTGTACTGCTGTTGGTGCTTGCACTCGGCAGCACCAGCGTACCTGTAAGCGCGCAGAACCCCACCCCCACCCCGATCGACCCGATCTGGCGAGGTTTCGCAGCGGTGCGCGACGCCATCGAAGAAGACAAGTCGGTCGATCTCTCGATTGTTCAGAACTGGGAATTCGCCCAGACGGAATTTATTCAACACATCGATGACTGCCGTGCGCTCGATGACCCGCTGAGTGCCCGCGAAATCTACTTCGGCTGGGTGTACACCATTACCTCCATCAACGGCCAGCAGTACCAGGGCCGCGTCAGCTTCGACCTACAAACCGTTGTCGTGTGCGATGAGGTGAACTCGGTGGTTGCCGCAGCACCATCCACCGATTCGGAAGTTGTGGCTGCCGATACTGGCGATCTCCCGGCGGCAGTCGCGGGGTCGGCAAACGTCAATGGCTTCGAGCTTGGCGGCCATGTGCTGGAGCTCAACAGCAACACCGTGAACCTGATGAACCGTGCTGGTATGACCTGGGTCAAGAAGCAGGTACGCTACAACCGTGGGGATGATCCCAGCAGTGTTGCGGGCCTCATCAGCTCTGGCGATTCCAACGGTTTCAATGTGTTGTTGGGCATCGTCGGCGAGCCGGACCAGCTTGCTGCGGACTTCGAGGGCTACACTGACGAATATGCCAGCTTCCTCGGCGGCGTTGCCGCGCTGGGTGTCGAGGCTATCGAGGTGTGGAACGAGCCGAACATCGACCGAGAATGGCCCGCAGGCAGCATCAATGGTGGTAACTACACGCGTATGCTCGCGAAAGCCTCCAATGCGATTCGTAACGCGAACCCGAGTACACTCGTGATTAGCGGGGCGCCCGCGCCGACAGGCTTCTTTGGGGCAGCAGGTTGTACAGCGCAGGGCTGCAACGACGACGTGTTTATGCAGCAGATGGCTGCTGCTGGTGCGGCACAGTACATGGACTGCGTGGGGCTGCACTACAACGAGGGCATCATCGCGCCGAGCCAGAACAGCGGCGACCCGCGCGGTGGCTACCCCACCTACTACTTCAGCTCCATGACGGCGCGGGGTTACAACCCGTTCGGTGGTAAGCCGGTTTGCTACACCGAGCTGGGTTACCTCTCCGGCGATGGCTTCGATACACCGATTCCTGCATCGTTTGGGTGGGCATCGGACACGACCGTGAGCCAACACGCCGCATGGCTCGCCGAAGCCGCGCAAATCGCCGCTCAGAGCGGACGTGTACGCCTAATGATCGTGTGGAACGTGGACTTCCCATTCTACACAGCGACCGACCCGATGGGCGGTTACGCGATGTTCCGGCCAGATGGCTCGTGCCCGGCCTGCGACTCGCTCGGCAGTGTGATGGGCGGCTAAGGGCAATACCCAACCGAATAAACGATAGGTTCTTGGGGGCCTCGTGTGAATTTCACACAAGGCCCTTTTTGATTCACGTTATTCCAGCCCGTACTGCTCCAAGAGTTGCTGATACCTGCGCAACGTAGGGTGGCCGTGGTCGTTGAAGTGGCCCTTTACCTGCTGGTGGTCGATGACGGCGGTCGAATGGCCTGGCTTTGCGCGCGCTTTGAACTTGCGCGTTTTGCGCCGGAACTCCCATTTTTCCAGTGTGCTGCCGAACCCTGTACTGAGGATACACTCTGCAATGTGCTTAGGCAGGTGCCAGCGGTCGAGATGAATTTCCGGCATCGCATATAGTGGCTTTGTGGCATTCGGTTGGTAGTCGCATGTCCACATGTTTTCTGCGCGGAAGCGCTCGTACACACCAAAGCCGAACAGCGGCGTCATTTGTGTCACTTCGCGCGCCATAAACAGGTCCTGGCGCGTTTGTGCCAGGGTTTCGGTATCGGTGATGTAATTCGGACAAATGGCATCGCCACGAAGTTTGCCGAGGTACACCAAGACGATAGCACCCGCGCGCGCCAACCACACACGACCCGGTTGTGTGACCAGGAAGTAGTCGAGGTCATCTTCGGCGCTTGCCGGGTTGCGTACAGACAGCGAGCCAGTGACCGCCACCATGCGGACGAATGGCACTCGTGCGAGCCATGCACCGTAGCGTAGGGCGCGTGTCCACAGGATTCTTGCGGCGCGTTCGCGTTCCTCGCGAAGGGCAACAATGGCTTCGCGCCCTGCGCAAACCACGTAGTTGTCGATACGTTTTAACGCGACCTGTAGCGTTGTCGACGCGGCCAATGTCTGTTGTAGTTGATCCGCAGCGACCGGGTTCTTGTAGATTAAATAATGATGCAGTTCAGGGACGGTGAGGGGGAAGTCGAAGACATCGGCATAGAGTACCGTCCGCAGAATGGCAGCCTCCAACGGCTCCATTAAATTTTCCCCCCAAAGGCTTGCTAATCAAGGCTCCACAGCCAAGTATCCTCGAATGTGCAACTGGTGCTGGTGGGTTCGAAATTGACCACCGCGTTACCGATACCGCCCTCTACGGCAGCGGCTTCCAGGGTGCCTACGAGGTTACCGTCAATGTAATAGTAGAGTATGGCATCAAAGCCGATAATTAGCAAACGATGCTGTGCTTCGATAAGCGTGGGGTCTTCGCCGAAAATGCCGGGCTGGAAGACATCACCGGTTCGCTGAGAGAGGCCAAATGCACCCTCTTGATCGAGATATGCAAGGTAGTAGTTGTCTTCACCGGCCTGCCGAAAGACCAGACCACAGCCGAGCGGACCCTCGGCAAGGGGAGAAATCGTCACCGTGGAGGCCATGACAAATTGTTGATAAGTCGTGCCTCTGCCGAGCGATAGTGTCGTCACGCCTGCGTTGTTCGATTGCAAGGTGCTCTGTGGCACATTCAGCGCCAGCGACCCGCCTGGCACGATGACCCCACGTCGCTCAAGGGCTTGTCGTGTGGTTGTCGCATCACCCGCCAGCAGTTGATCTGGCTGTGCCTCGATTGGGGTGCTGACCTGTAGATTGCTGAAGGTAGCCAGCATATCGCTATCGGGTCGTGTTGGCGTTTGCACGCCCACTCCGATTATGCCGTCGCTAAAGGCCTCGTCGATGACCTGCCCGAGTAAGTTGTGATTGTAGAATGCATCGAAGCCACCCGCATTTGCCAAAACCGAGAGGTTGAACGTGGTTTCTCCGGGTGTAATAGAGGGATGCGCTATCCAATTGCGCAGCACCGTCTCGGTGCCATTTTCGACGCGTGTCATGCGCCATTGGCCTCGCTCGTTGACGGCGAGTAGATAATAGTTGCTAGCATTCTGCTGACGAATGGTCATCCCTGCTGCCCAGCCATTACCCGCATTAACAATTTCGACATCGACAGCGCTGTAATAATCGGTCAATCGCTCTGCGCCGCTTGCCGAAGCCGTACCTGTACGGCCTTCCCCCTCAAGCACCAATGAAAGAGTATCCGATGTCGATTCGGCGATGAGGTTATCACTCTGGGAAGTCCAGGTGGGTAGTGGTGTCGTGAGCGTGCCCCGACCGGCGTAGCCGCGCAATACCGTCAGCGAGTAGGTCCCCGCCGTCCCATCGAAGCCACTGACCTCGACGCTGTACTGCCCTGTTCGAGGGATGGTAATCGCCTGTAGTAGCGCGTCGCGGGTGCTAGGGTAAGCATAATCGTCGTTGGTGATGAGTACCTCTGTGCCCTGTGTCAAGCGGAGCGTAGGGTCGAGTGTGCTAGTGCTCTCGACGACGATAGAAATCACTTCGCCGCTGACAGCGTTGTATACCCAGGGCTGGGTTTCGTTCGGGGCGATGCTGCCGTCTACAGTCTCAAACGGGACGAGCGTTGGTTCTTGAGCTTGTGCGAAGACCGTCAGTAGAACGATCGTCAACACGATAATTGCATGTTTTACCAATCTGGGAACAGCCTCACGATGTCGTTGACGTAAGCACCAAAGTTGGTTCGATCGATTTCCACACCACCGCGCCAGCGGAATTCCTCTGCGCGGTGCAAACGGCGCTGCTCGCCCGCAAGGCGCACACGACCTTCATCATCGTTAGCTTGCGACGTCAGGCGTCGGAAGCGGTCGCGTGTTTCCAGCGCATCGAACTCTGCCGGGGGCATGAGCGAGTATACCGCCATTTGTTCGCCGCTCTGCTCCAACATCACTGCCGCAACGATCCATCCCTTGGGTACGCGTGCCCGCCGCGAAACCGCAAAGTGCCATGCAGTGATCGTCGCAGGCGATTCGGCCTTGATGGTGGTTTCAGAATTTTCGCGGCGTAACAGATCAACCTGGGCGTCGCCAACTCGAATCGCTTTGCTACTGGGCCAAACCACTTTCAGTCCGCGTTCGACCGCCCACGAGGCAACCGCCGTGATGACAAGGCCGCCAAGCACCGCGAAGATATTCACACTATCTGCTGGGACGAGTGCGTTGAGCGCCAAAAAACTGACGACCCATAAAACAACGAACACGAGCAGCACGACTGCTCGAAGGCCACCATGTTCAGTATCGACTGGATACATCGTCACTTTTTCGCCACGAAGACGACGCGTCCAAGGCCCGACATGCTGGGGTTTGTCGGCTGCATGCTGATGTCGAGCACCTGGATGTCGCGAAAGTGGCTCCTCTGAAGCAGCGCCGCGATGGCCTGTATCGGGAAGGCACGCATGGAGCGCTCACCGTCGATGCGTTGCCACCGGTTGTCATCCTCGTTGGAAAATGTAATGTAGCGTGTCGTTTGCACCTGGCGCTCATAGTCGTAGGAATACTGGCGAAAGACCGTCAGAATGACCCCGTCGTCCACAGCGACATCATCGTTGCGCAGCCCGCGCGACGTCAGGCCTTCGATGGTGTACATGTCGAAAATAAATAGCTTTTCGTCCTTTAGCGCGCGGTACACACCTTCGAACACAGCTTGAATATCTCGGACGCTGTCCATCTCATTCATCACATTAAGGGCTATGGTCATGTCCACGCCGCCGAAGTCATCGTCTAGGTTGCGAATGTCATGATTCTGGAAGTCGACGATGAGGCCGCGGGTGTCATCGAGCGAGGAACGGGCGATTTGGATCATGGCTGCGGAGGTGTCGACACCCGTGATGGTGTAGCTGTGCTCGGCCAACCACAGCGTACTCGCACCGGTCCCACAGCCGAGGTCTAATATCCGTCGCCCCAACCACTCATGCCGTTGCGCGTAATCGAGCAAAATTGGGGTCAGGTTGGTCGCAAACTCTGCCAGGCCTAGCTGGTTATAAAAGAGGGCTAGTACATCGTAATCCGTAGCCATATACTTCTCCCGAAGATCGCTAAAGGCGAATCGCAAATGGGGCGTAACTAACGACGAGGTCCAACGATTCGCTGAAAATAACGATACTATTGTAACGGAGGAGGTCAATATCGGGAGCAATTTCATAGTTCTGACTACCAACGTTGCCCTGCAACGCACCGAGGTCGATGTGTAACCCGGCCTGTTCCAATTCCTCGCGGTTGGTTGGGGCTGCGTTCGCAGAGAGGTAAACGTGCGCCTCCGGTGCTTGGACCGAGCGAAACTCCTCGAAGTGAAGCAAGCGCCGCCCATCGGCGAGTTGGTACATTTGCATCGTCCCGTCTGCGCCGATGAAGGGGCTGGTGCGTGGGAAGTCGCCGGAGATAATTAGGGAGCGCGCCGCCGACTCGGGTAGGGTTTGCTGAGCCTGCGGTACAACGACATCGGGACGAAAGCGCGAAATCGCCAGGCCGCGTGCCAGTACCTCATCTTCTTCGGCCAATGCCAAGAACGCATTACGCTCCTCTGGCGGTAGCAACTGAAACTGAGGCACCAGGGCAGCAGGAAGTCCCGCAAACGCCTGCTGCACGGTCAATTGTCGTTCGAGTAACGGTTGCCACAAAGGGTAGGTGTAGGTAGCTGCGACGAGTAGTGCACCTAGCAACACCGATAAAACCCGCAACTGTGTGTTCATAGCGTTTTGCTAAAAAGTGCCAGGGCGGCAACTGTACGCCAGAACACATTGAGTGGCAAGGCCTCAGTTCACCGGCATACGGTACCCCTGTCCGGCAACCGTCACGATGTAACGGGGGCGGCGAGGGTTTTTCTCCAGCTTTTGGCGTAACCGCGACACGTTCACCCGCAGTACCGAGTAGTCGCCCGTATAGTTTTCTCCCCACACGGCCTGCAACAATTCGTTGTGAGAAATAACCTTGCCAGCGTTACGCATAAGCGTCGCCAGCAACCCATACTCGATAGGCGTGAGGTGCAGCTTTTGGCCGCGAATCATCGCCTGTCGGCGCGGCATATCGAGTTCGAGATTGCGCACGACGAGCTTCGTTTGCGGTTCGGGCGTCCAATCTACCCGGCGAAGCAGCGCCTTCACGCGGGCAATGAGTTCCTCCGGCGAAAATGGTTTCGCGAGGAAGTCATCGGCACCGGCCTCGAAAGCAGCTACCATATCGGTTTCGGTTGTGTGGCCGCTGATGACGATCATCGGCAGGAAGGACTGCATCCGCACTTTCTTAAGGACTTCGATACCATGAACATCGGGCAGTTCAAGGTCGAGCAGGATCAAGTCGGGCTTATCCTGGGCGACGCGGGTAATAGCTTCGTTCCCGCTAACGATGGGCGTCGGAAAATAGCCTGCATCGTACAATAACGTGCAAACCACTTCTTTGGTGTCATCGTCATCTTCTACGACGAGAATCTGGCGGGTTTCAGTCTGCATTGTAACCATGAGTGTATCTCACGCTAGCTTGGGACAAGAAACAAACGCGATGCGAACGAGAATGTAACAACCATGATACCGCAGGTTGGGTGGTTAGCCAATAAAGGTTTTCTAAAATATCGTGACGATATATAAACCTTAGCGCAAAAAACCAATAAAAAACACCCACCGCATCGGTGAGTGTTTGGGTGTTTGGGCAGCACAGGACTCGAACCTGTAACCCTCGCCTTGTAAGGGCGATGCTCTGCCAGTTGAGCTAGCGGCCCTACTGCTCGTTAGTATAGGCCCTGTGGAGGGGTGTCGTCAAGCCCGGCTAGATGCGCGGCGTCGTGACGCCCGTTTGGCCCTGGTACTTGCCTTTGCGGTCGGCATAGCTTACTTCGCACTCCTCATCGGCCTCGAAAAAGATGACCTGCGCGATGCCCTCATTGGCATAAATCTTCGCTGGCAGCGGCGTCGTGTTGCTGATCTCCAGCGTGACGTGCCCCTCCCAACCCGGTTCGAATGGCGTGACATTTGTGATGATACCCGTGCGTGCATACGTCGACTTCCCCACTGTGATCGTCAACACGCTGCGCGGAATGCGAAAGTACTCTACGGATCGGGCCAGCGCAAACGAGTTCGGCGGTACGATGCACACCTCGCCCTGAAACTCTACGAACGACTCCGAAGAGAAATTCTTCGGGTCCACGATGGCGCTGTGCACGTTGGTGAAGATGCGGAACTCGTCCGCGACGCGCATATCGTACCCGTACGACGAAAGCCCGTAGCTAATGACGCCCTCGCGCATCTGCTTTTCCACAAATGGCTCGATCATGCGCTGCTCCTGCGCCATTTTGCGTATCCAATGGTCGGGTTTTAGGCCCACGATTACATCACCTCCGGGGCAGTCATGCCCATCAAGTGCAACACCCGCTGGAAGGCCACCTTCGCCGCCCGGTAGAAGCGCAACCGTGCCTTCGCTACATCTTCTGGTACCTCGGTGTGGAGCACGCGCACTTCGTCGTAAATGGGGTGGAAGACCGTGGCGAGTTCCAGCGCGTAGAAAGCAATGCGGTGGGCTTCGAGGTTGGTTGCGGCCATCTCGATCACCTCACCCATTTCCATCACCTTGCGCAGAAAGCGCCCTTCGGCCTCGCCGAGCAAGTTCAGGTCTACATTACCCTCGTCGGAGAAGTCGCGCGCGGCGGCCTCCCGCAGAATACCGGCGCAGCGCACGTGCGCATTCTGGATGTAGTAAACCGGGTTCTCGTTGGATTGCTCGACGGCTTTGTCCATGTCGAAATCGAGATGGCTGTTAGAACTCCGCGCAAGCAGAATATACCGCACAGCATCGGCACTCGTCTGGTCGATGAGGTCGTCGAGCGTCTCGTAGGCTCCGGCACGGGTGCTGAGTTTTTGCTCTTTGCCGTCCTTAATCATCCGCACTAGCTGCACGATAATCACATTGATTTTCGATGGGTCGCCATCGAGAGACTGGACACCGTATTGAACAACCTTGTACTGGTTGCCGTGGTCGGCACCGAGCACATTCACCAACAAGTCGAAGCCGCGCCGCAGCTTGTTCATATGGTAGGCGATGTCTGGCAGCGTGTACGTCGCGTTGCCGTCACCCTTGATGAGCACACGATCCTTGTCGTCGCCATATTGTGTGCTGCGGAACCACCATGCAGGCTTCGCATCAGGATGCTGTGCAATTTCTTCCTCTGGCGCGCCATCCCAGTATTTGGCTTCGTAGAGCACGCCAGCATCTTTGAGCGCTTGCGACGTCTGGTCTACTTCACCATCATCGAACAGGCTGTTCTCGTTGAAGAACACATCGTGGTGGATGTCGACCCTCTTGAGTGTTGCCTTGATGATGTCGAACATTTTTTGTTCGGCATACGCTTTGAACGGCTCCCAGCCTTCGTCAACCCATGCTTCGCCATGCTCGTCGATAAGCTGTTTAGCAATGTCCTTCAGGTATTCGCCCTGGTATGTGAGTTCATCGTCAGGCGTTTTGCCCAGTTCGTCCAAATACCTGTTGCGCAAGCTCTCGCCGAGGTTTTGCATCTGTACGCCCGCATTGTTGAAGTAGTACTCGCGTTCGACCTCGTAGCCAACGGCTTCCAACACACGTGCGGTCGCATCACCGACGATGGCACCCCGGCTACGCCCGATGTGTAGCGGGCCGGTCGGGTTTGCGCTGACGAACTCCACCTGAGCGCGCTTGCCTGCGCCGAAATCCTGCTGGAACAGCGTTTCACCCTTATCGAGGATGGATTGTACCTGCGCCCGTAGCCATGCTTCGTTTAGCCGAAAGTTAATGAACCCCGGCCCGGCAATTTCCACAGCAGATACGAACTCGGCTTTTGGCATGTGCTTGGTAATCGCCTCAGCGACGTCTCGTGGCTTCCTGTGAGTGGGTTTTGCCAACTGCATCGCGACCGGGCAGGCGTAGTCGCCATGCTCAGGTTGTTTGGTGGGTGTAATGGGGATGGTCGGTATCTCGAACTCGGGCAGGTCACCGGCGGCCTGAGCCGCTTGTATGGCTTGCCTGACGAGGGCCGCATGTTCCTTCGGCAACAGCTTCACGCGTGCGCTTTCTCCTGGATATTTGGTGCCAACTTGGCTCGGCATTGTATCAAACGACGCGAGCAAGTCCTAGCACATATCCCACGCCGAGGCGAGTTCCAGCACGCCGTCGTCACCGCGTGGGATATGCAAGCCGCAGTTTGAGCAAGTCTCGGCGGTGAAATTGCGGCAACGAGGACACCGCATCACCTCATCGAGTGGGCGCGCACCCACAAAATCGCTGCTGCCCGGCTTGTACCCCCATACCTTGTCGTAATCGCTTTGCCACGCCTCGAAGATGATGCGCTCGAGGCCGTGGCCTTCCAATAGGACCTGTAGTTCGTCCTGGGTCCATACTTTGCCGGGCATCGTTTGAACATTGACCCGATTCGTCACAAACAGGAGGCCACCGGGGCGCAACACGCGGATACACTCCGTGAGGACGGTTGCCGGGTGCATCATAAACTCGAAGGCTTCCAGGCAAGATACGAGATCGAACGTGTCATCGTCGAATGGCAGGCACTCCGCCGGGGTGTGGATGAGGTCCACCTGGGCGATGTCCTCGCCGAGTTTGTACGCTGCGTTGCGTAGCATCCGCCGCGCGAGGTCCACGGCGATGATGCGCCCCTCGAAATCCGTGTGGTCCAACAGCGCAAGGGGCAAGCGGCCCGTGCCCGTTGCCACGTCGAGCACGAATGGATTGGTGTGAGGCTGTAGCGCTTGCATCACGGGCCGCGCGATGAGCAGATGTTCGTAGTCCGGGCGTAAGGCTTTGATGTCGTCGTAGCGGTTGGCGAAAAGGTCGTACAGCCAGATGACCGTGCTACGCCCGAGATACACGCCTTCGCTCTCGATGAGCAACCACCACGCCAGTGTTGCCAACCCGGCGACAATCAGCGCGGCGATTGCGGTGAGGAATAGCTGGCTCACAGCTTAATGCGATCCTGTTCGCGGAATTGCATGTCGTACAGGCGAGCATACAGGCCGCCCTGCGCCATGAGGTCGTCGTGTGTGCCTAGTTCGACGATGCTGCCTTTATCGATAACCGCGATGCGGTGCGCAATCTGTATGGTGCTTAGCCGGTGCGCGATGATAATCGTTGTGCGGCCTTGCATGAGCCTGCCCAGTGCCTCTTGCACGAGGTGTTCGCTTTCGCTATCCAGGCTGCTGGTCGCTTCATCCAGCAGTTGCACGCGCGCATCCTTGAGCACGGCGCGGGCAATCGCCACCCGTTGACGTTGCCCACCGCTTAGGCGCACGCCGCGCTCACCGACGACGGTGTCGTAACCGTCGGGCAGTTCGGTGATGAACTCGTGCGCGTTTGCGGCTTCCGCGGCGGCGATAATTTCCGCCTCGGTCGCATCGAGCTTGCCGTAGCGAATGTTTTCGTGGATTGTGCCGCCGAACAGCAGAGCCTCCTGCGGCACGATGGCGATTTGCTCGCGCAAGCTGGCCTGTGTAATCGTGCGCAGGTCGGTACCGTCAATGCAGACGCGACCCTCAGTGGGATCGTAAAAGCGCGGAATAAGGTTGAACATCGTGGATTTCCCTGCGCCGCTTGGCCCTACCAGTGCGAGAATCTCGCCGGGTTCAACTTCTAAGTCGATGTGGTGCAGTACCTCGTGACCATCTTCGTAGGCGAAGCTCACATCCTCGAACTGAATGTGCCCTTCGATCTTGCGAATATCCTGCGCCCCTGGCGCATCGCGTACATCGGGCACAACATCGAGCAACTGAAATACGCGCCGTGTCGCGCCGAGCGCCTCTTGAAACTGTGTGTACAGGTTCACGAGTGAGCCGAAGGCCCCGGCCACGGTTAGCCCGTAGATGAGAAACGCGATGAGTTCGCCGCCGGTGAGGCGTTCCGCGAGCACCTCGCGTCCCCCGAACCACAGCACCATCGCCAGCCCGCCGAATGACAGAAATGCCACGATCGGCCCAAACAGCGAGCGGATGCGTAGCACACGAATCGAGGCGGCAAATGCTTTGTCGATGGCTGTTTCGTAGCGGTGGATTTCGTATGGCTCGCGCGCGAAGCTCTTCACGACGCGGATGCCCTGTAGCACTTCATCGACGACGGTTGTTGCACCTGCGAGTTCATCTTGCACCTGGGTGCTGGTGCGGCGTAGCCACGCACCGAACATCGCCCCAAGCACGCCGATAATGGGCGTGAGTACGAGGATAAACAACGTCAACCGCCAGTTGAGCACCAGCATGATGATGATGGAACCGATAGCGATGAGGGTTTGCTGCAACAGCGTATTGATATTGCTCGTGAGGGCAGTGCGCATCACGGTGACATCGCTCGATAGGCGGCTGACGATTTCGCCAGCCCTGTGAACGCTGAAGAATGCCAGCGATAGTGACTGCAAGTGCGCGTACAATTCCACACGCACGTCTTTGGTCATCTTCTCGCCCACGTAGTTGAGGTTGTAGTTTTGCAGCAGGGTTGTCACCGAGCGCACGAAAAACACGGCCAACAAGCCAACGGTGATTTGGTTGAGCAGTTGCAAATCGCCGCGTTCGAGCACGCTATCAAGCACACTGCGGATCACTGCCGGGAAGACGAGGCTCAGGGCCACGCTGAGGAGCAGCATCACAAGTGCCAAGGTCAAGCGTGCACGATAAGGAGCGAGGTAGCTGATCATCTTGCGCCAGTTGACCGGATAATCTTCCCAACCGGTACTTTCTTCAGGGGGCACGGTTCGCGAAGTGCCACCACGTCTGCGTCCAAGCATAGACTGTCTCTCTCGTAACTACGTTATGGGTTTAGCGTGCCGACTGTGCCACGCTGATCACCACACCCTGCCGGTCGACAGGGAGCGTCCAGGTGCGCACATCAGTGTCGTGTTCGCTAAAGGTCTTTACGACCGCGGCTTCGATTTCGTTGTAGTCGGTTTCCGCGAGGATCACCATCGCCGGGCCATCACCGCTGAGTGACACTGCACTGGCCCCGGCATCATATGCAGTAGAGACAACATCGGTGTAGCCCGCAATCTGTCGCTCGATTGCGTTGGCGCGGATGCGGTCTTCCGCGAGATGCCTGAGCGAGCCGAGATCGCCATGTTGCAATGCATGGACGAATAGCGGTGCACGGCTGAGGTTGTAAAGGGCATCGTCGGTAGCTGTGGTTTTCGTGAGCAGGTTGCCCCGGTATCGCTTGACAGTCGGTAGCACGACTAGCACATCGATGCTTTCGCTCGGCAATGCGCGGTAAATCAGGTTGTCGTCGTTGAGCACAGCGATCGTCAGGCCGCCCATTATCGATGTGATAGCGCCCGGCGCGCTAGTTGCAAGTTGCGCGGTGTGCTTAAGCATTTCCTCTCGGTTGTATGGATTTCCGAGCAGGTTATTTGCACTAAGCACCGCTGCTGCGACGAACGCATCCTCTGCGCCCAACCCCACACCCAGTGGAATTTCGTTTTCAATGCGCACGTTTAGGCCCAGGGGCGCGCGTTCCATCTGCTGAAAAGTCCGCATCAGTGCGAGCGACATCGGGTGCTTAAGCGGCGGTGAGGCGTTGTCGGCGCCCTCACCTTTGGCGGTTAACATGAACTTGTTATCCTGCCGTTCGCTGACCTCGACGATCATTCGCAAACCGACAGCTAACCCTACTCCACCAAGGCCAGGGCCGAGGTCCGTGAGGGTGGCCGGTAGCGATAATTTGACCTTCTGCATTACTGCTTTTGTGCGGTAGGCAGAACGAACGTAAAGGTGCTGCCCTCGTCGAGTGTGCTCGCAGCCCACAGGTCGCCGCCGTGGCGTGTGATGATCGTCCGCGCGAGCGTGAGGCCCATCCCGCCACCGTTGAGGTTGCGCACGCGCTCGTCGCGAGAGCGGTACATGCGGTCGAAGATTTGATCCAGTTCGTCGTCGGCAATGCCGATGCCCCGATCGGCGATGCTGCAATATACCTCTTGTTCGTCGCTCCACGCGTGGATCACAACGTTCTGTTCTTCGTGCGAGTAGGTGATGGCATTGTGCAGTAGCGCAGTGATCGCGATTTTCATGCGTTCGGCATCGCCCATGATGAGTGGCATTGGGGCCTGTACCGAAATCACGATGGTGATTTTGCGCTTGCTCGCGAGCGAGCTGAGGTTGCCCGTAACCTGGTTGATGATCTCGCTGAGTTGTATGGGCTGATGGTCTAAGGGCATCCCAGCCTCGATCCATGCGAGGTCCACGAGCGTCTCGATCATCTCATATAGTTTCGTCGATGTTTGGCGGATGCGCGTAAGGAACTTTTCCTGCTGTTCGTTCAGCTCGCCGAACTTCGCCACAAGGTCGGCAAAGCCCGTCAGCGCAGAAAGCGGATTACGCATGTCGTGCGCGATGCTGTGGCTTAGTGCTTCACGCCGCGATTCGAGGTCGTTCTTTTCGGTGATGTCCTGTAGTAGCACAAGGCGCTGGTCGTCTTCGACAGTCGCCGCGAAGCCGATCGCCAGTCGTCGCTTGGGCAGGCGGACGTTCAATTGCTGGTCGCCCTTGCGCGTGAAAAGGTTGACCAAGGCTGGATACTGCCGAAAAGCGCTCTCTGCCGATTTGCCACGAGTTTCATCGACTGTGGTGCCTAGCATAGCCGCCGCTGCCGGGTTAATGCGCTGAATCCGGCGGTCCTTATCTGCCAGAATAATGCCATCTGCCGTGGTGCGGAAGATGAACTCGCTCATGTGTGTGGTGGTTTTGTCGAGCATTACGGGTTGTCGTCGAACTCCACCTCGATATACACCGGCGTCGCCGGTTTGGGTGGTTCTTCGGCAGGTGGCGGAGGAGGCGCTGGTGCAGCGCGGATTACTGCCTTGGGGCCATTTTCCGCCGCTGTGGGGTCCACGATGCGTTGCATACCGTCTTCGATTTTCGTGGATACTTCATGCCCTGACGGGAACACGATTACGATTTGCTCTTGTTCGCGCGTGACCACGACCCCAAATTGCGTGACCTTGACCGCGTCGTCCCACGTGTGCCGACTTGTTTGCACGACCACGACCGAAGGCGACAGGACGTAGAACCCCAAAAGATTCATAAGGGCAGACAGTGGAACGATGCCGCT
>CAYSVE010000033.1:0-18831 GCA_964434365.1 uncultured Anaerolineaceae bacterium
GGTCCGGCGGCACAGCATAATTCTGCCCCTCGACGATAAGCGCCGGGTCCACCGGGTAGTACGCGCTCAGTTCCGGCGTCACCAGCCCCACCGTATCGACGATGCGCGCGCGGCTGTAAAAACCCACCGCGCCGATGTCCGCAGAGGCGACCGGTGTTTCTAGCGTCACGTCGAACTCGTCGCGCAGTTGCGCCCCCACTTCGGCATATAGCAGTTCGATCTCGTGCCACGCCATAACGGGCGCAGGGCGGTTCGGCCCGTGCGTTGGGGTCAGCGTCCACGCATTCAGCGAGGTAAAGAGCCACACCCCACCGACGACGGTAGCTGCCGCGCGGGCGATGTTTCGGTGCGCGGGCGTCAGTTCGTTGCGGAACGCCACAATCGACCACACGCCCACCACCGCGCCGAAGAACCACGCGGGGAACATCGGCGTGTAGTACCACCGAAACACCAACGGATTCGCCACCGCAAACGTGATCATGTACACCCACGGGTACACCAGAAACGGCAACAGCCGCGTCGCGCGCGTCTCCGGCGTGGCTTTCACCCGCCGGAACAGGTACAACATCGCGAACAGGCTCAGCAGCGGATACAGCACCGCGCCGCCCATCGCGCCCGTGCGACCGAATGTATCGAACTCGAAGAAGGGCGTCGCGGCGCGCTGGGCGAAGTTCACCAGCGCGCTAAACGGCGGTATCACATACGCGACGGACTTTGCGCCGATGCTGTTCGGCACGGGCGAGCCAAAATACGCCACCGCGAAAACAGTCCACGGCAGCAGCGTGAGCACCCCCGCGATGTACGTCTTCCACGGTAAGCGACGCAGCAGGGGCAGGTCTCTGTGGGTGATGAGTGCCGCGACCAGTTGATACACCCCTAATGGCACGATCCACAGGCCGCTATCGATGCGGGTGAGCACCCCCAGCCCGGCAAAAATCCCCACCCAGGCAGGCCGGTCGTAGACGTAGGCCGTCGTTGTGGCGACGAACCACAACACCGCAAAACTTGTTTCCATACCACCGATGGCGAAGGTCACGCTCCACGGCGAGGCAGCCCACAGCACCCCGGCAATCACCGCCGGGACGACATCCCCCGTGATGCGGCGCATCAGCGTGAACAGCAGCCCGGCAGTGACGGCATCGGCCACCGCGCTGACGAGCAGCGCATACCACGGGTAGGCCTCTCCGCCACCAGTGATGAAACTGATGCCCGCCATCAACAGCGTGAAGAAGGGCGTCGTCGTGCCGAGCGTTTGTGCGCCGGGGTTATACACGAAGCCCAGGCCATCGACGATGTTGCGGCTGTAACGAAACGTGATAAAGGCATCATCGACGGTGCGCGGGCCGGGCACCACCCGCATGATGATCGCGAGTACGGCCAGCCCACCAAGGAACAAAAGTGTTTGTGTGCGTGTGTTTGTCATGGGGATATTTTACTGCGCCTGCGCATTTTGTGTTGCCCGTGCTGCCGACCTAGCAACCGAATGCCGGTGCCACGAAGGCGAACGTGCCGACCACGTTGGTATCGCCCGCAAAAAAGATGTCGAAGTTGCCACTCACCATGTCACCCTCGCCTGGCGGAAGCGCGTCTAGCGTTACCACGCCAACGTCGACCGCATCCTGTGTCGTGCCATTTAGCGTCAGCGTAGCCTCGATATCATCGCCGGGGAGGTTGTACTCGCCGGTAGCCGCCCCCGCCGCAACACCCAGCACCAGGTCATTGCCGTCGGTTGAGCCTGTCGCGATCAGAATACGATTGTTCTCGCATTGCACCGCCCCCGGTCCCAGCAGTGTCTCTGCGCCGCCCAGTGTGGTCACGGTAACGGTGAAGGCCGCCGTCTCTCCAAAAACCAGGTCCTCCGAACCGCCCGCTTCACCTGCATCGAGCACCTCCTGGGTGGGCGCCTGGACAACAGCGTCCTCCGTCGGTGGTACGTCGGTAGCTGGGTTTGCTTGTGGCGTTGCGGTCGGAGCGCAGGCGCTCATGAGCAAGATTAAACCGCCGATGATATATTTCATGCTGTATCTCCATGAATGTGTACAGGGGTGAATCATGCAGGTGAGTATGGACTGGGATGCCGAATTGGACAACGTCCTTGTGTGGCAGTTTAACGGGTTCATCGGGGTTGTGCACTACCTCCCACTGATGAATGACAGTATCCTCCGCGCGATGACCGACCCCGACAACCGCTACGATTTCATCCTGAATATGGGCGTGTGCATGCCCCTCCCGAATCGGGCCTTCCGCTATGTCGAGCAGCCCATCGTCGGTGCGCCGCCGAACCTCAAGCGCGTGGTGATTGCGACGGCCAACCCGCTCACGCGGGGCCTCATCGCGGCGACGCTTGGCCGGTCACCCCGGTTGGCGGAGCGCCTACGCGTCGTTGGGTCGATGCCAGCGGCGCGGACCTTCGTAAGCAACGACCGGGTTTAGGCGACGTTAGAGTTTCGTTTTAAGACAATTATTGACAAGACATTGAGGATACATTGTGTTACCCTAGCCTCGTATATTAATTTCATATCTAGTTGGCTGAGTTAGCGATGGCAGTGTCACAGATCAAACCACCCACTACGGAAATCAAAGTACTGCCCGGCTTGCACGAGATCATCCTCCTGGCGAGCACACATATGGCAGTCGATGACTTTATCGACTGGCACCGCGACCTATACCAAGCAACGCCAGACGAACCGGTGTTTGTGCTGCTCAATCTACAACGCGTGGATGTGCTCCCACTTGCCTACATGACGACCCGCCTACGGCAGACGTTCACCCGAGGGCCGCAAATCCCGCCGACTCGGCACGCCTACTGGCACAACGATAGCTTTCGGCGGCGCTACGCGCGGACGTTCTTCCGCACGATGACGTCCCCGGCGTTGTCGTTGCGTTTCTTCGGTACCGATGAGCGCGCCGAAGCTGAGGCGTGGCTGCGGCGTTAGTTGCACCAGCTCGCGTTGCAGTAGGGTGTCGCGCCTAGCGCGTCAATGCTCGGCAGCGCTTCGAACTCGGTGACACTGAGCGTGGTGCTGCGGAAATCCACGAAGACGGCGAAATCCGCCCCTTCGATGAGCGTCATCCGCGAAAAGGCCGCGGTACTGCGCCCCAACGGTGTAAACAATGTGCCGACTGGAATCGCCCCGGCCCCACGTTCGGCGGCACGGTCGTAGTACGAAGCCGACGTTTCGATGATGCTGGCCGAAAACGTGGGGCTGGCAGGGGCATCGGCGGCGGTTGCCAGGGGGCGGTCGTTGTTGAGGAGTGTCAGTTCGGCATACTGGCTGGCTTCGATGCCCAACTGAAAACAATAATCTGGCGTCGCCGCGCTAACTGTCGGCGTATAGTCCGTAGTGGCTTGCAACACCGCCACGAGGCTCTGGGTTGCGCGTGGGCAGCGCATATAGGGGTCATCGCCGAGCCACCCCGGCGGGCGCACACTGGGCTGGATAACCACGTCGGCCAGCAGTTCGATATCGTGCCGAATATCGCGGGCCGTCGCGAAGGACACACTCGGCACCACCCCGAACCAGCCCGGCGGGCGCATTTCGGCGTTCTCCGTCACGCTTGTGGCAAGGTTTTCCAGGTCCAACCGCAGCAATAACGCCATCTGGTCGTCGTCGATATCGTAACTGCCCGACCAACTCGCGGGCCGCTCGGCACTGCCAAAAACGGCATTCGCCAGCAATTCGAGGTCGTTGCGGCCTGCCAGCAAAATATCGGCGATTTCAGCACGATCGATGGGTTGGGCGTCGAGCATCGCTATGCCGCCCGCGAGCATCACACACACAAGTATTGCAAGGTACCTCACAGGACAGGCCCCCCTGGTCGAAACAGCCCACAGCCACCCATTATACACGGCTGCGCGCGGCTAGTGATTCGAGTCGTCCTCTTCGTCTTCACGTTTGTCCTTGCGATTTTTGCGTAGTGGCAGCAAAGGCGCCGTACGACCGGTCCCATTTTGTGGGTTGTCTGCCAGCATGTTGGCCACAGTACAGGTGCCCTGGTCGTTTAGCGGCGGCAGTTCGCTCGTCTCTCGCTTGCCGGTTGGCCCCAAACCCGGGAGCGTGTCGGGCTTCGGTGGCTCCTCGATGCGCGGTATACCCCCCTCGTCGGGTGGCGCAGGCCCGGGTTGATGCGGAATCGTGTGCTGTGGCCCCACCGGCGGATAGGCATTGTTGAAGCCCATGATCTCCTCCTGCACAATGCTGCCCGCGAGGACATCGTAAACCTGCTGCACACAGTAGTGCTTCAGGTCACGGTAGACGGCCCGGTCCAGGTCATCGGCGGCGAGGTCTTGCAACACCTGGTCGATGACACCGTTTATCTCCGGGATGGTCGCGCCACCGGTTTGCTGGCGACTGGTGATGTACGGGTAAACCGTCTTCGATATTTCCCGCAATACCACCGAACTCTCGGCGGTGATATAAATAATCGCCGGGCGCTTGCTGTCGAAGTAGGTGTGGGCACTGCGCTGTGACGACGGGAACAACACCGAGGTCAACCCGACGTAGATATTGTGATAACTCCTGACCCACGTTTCGAGATAGTGCGCCAAATGCTCCCCAGTAATTTGCGGGGCATCGCCGACGAGAACCAAACGACTGTAATTTGGCATTTCGCGCATCAAACTAGCCACCCATTGTACCGTAGGTGGGTTGGTAGGGGGAAGGTTGTGTGGTGCAACTTGCTGCCCCATAGCGATGAGGCGCTGCACGAGTTGCGCGTCCATGATGGGAACTTCTCATGACTACGTATGTCCTGTCATTGTATTCTACCCCAACTCTTATCGTGCAGTTGCATTCCTGATGGTATCGCGCGAGAATGATAGGGTCATGCAAATAAGGACGTGCGGGGCATGCGCCACTTTATCGATAATCGCTATACGCTGCTCCGGCTTATCGGCAGAGGCGGGATGGGCAGTGTCTACCGGGCGCGTGACCGACTCACCGGGGCCGAGGTTGCGCTCAAGCAACTCACCGTCGCTGCCGAGCAACACATACAAGATACCGACCAACTACGGTTTTCGTTGGCCTCGGAGTTCGAGGCTATTGTGTCGTTGCGCCACCCCAACATCATCTCCGTGTTGGACTACGGCTTCGACCGCAACCGCCAGCCTTACTTTACGATGACCCTCATCGAGGACGCGCGCGACATCCGCGAGGTGGCCCGCGAGTGCGACGACATCGGCAAAGCAGAGTTGCTGGTGCAGTTGTTGCAGGCCCTGGCCTATTTGCACCGTCGTGGCATTATCCACCGAGACCTCAAACCTGCGAATATCATCGTCACCCAGCAAAACGTGGTGAAGCTGGTGGATTTCGGCCTCGCGATGACCGGTGTGAAATCCACCCAGCACAATATCGACAACGTCGCCGGGACGCTGGCCTACACCGCCCCCGAAACATTTAGCCAGGGCATACAAAGCCCAGCGGTGGACCTGTACGCGGCGGGCGTTATCGCCTACGAGATGTTCATCGGCGAGCACCCGCACGACATTTCGAACATCTCGCGCCTCATCATGGATGTCACGACGCGCCCGGTCGATGCGTTGGATGCGGATATCCAACCGGCGCTGGGCAACATCCTCAACGCCATGTTGACGATCGACCGGCACGAGCGCTACCAATCTGCGCTGGAGGTGATCCGCGATTTAGTGGATGTGTTCGACCTACCCGAGAACACCACCACCGCCGAAATCCGCGAGGGGTATTTGCAGGCCGCCGCATTCGTTGGGCGCGAAGACGAACTGAGCGCGCTGAGGACCGCGCTGGACCGCGCGCGCGCGCGACACGGCGGTGTGTGGCTCATCGGCGGGGAGAGCGGCGTGGGCAAAAGCCGGTTATTGGCCGAACTCCGCACCGAGGCCCTGGTAAGTGGTGCACTCACCCTGCGCGGCGAAGTTGCCGATGCGCTCGCGCCGCCGTTCCAGGTATGGCGCGAACCCTTCCGCCGATTGGTGCTATCCGTCGAGCTAACGCCGCTGGAAAAACAGGTGCTCAAGCGCATCGTGCCCGACATCGAACGCCTACTGGAAGAAGCCATCCCCGATGCCCCACAGATCAACGCCGAGGCGAACCGCCAGCGGCTTATCGATGTAGCCGCCGGGGTGATAGCCCGCACCGACCAAACCCTGCTGCTATTGCTCGGAGACATCCACTGGGAGACCGAGGGCCTCGACCTATTGCGTGCCCTCGTGCCCATCGTCGAAAACCAGCCCATCCTCATCGTCGCGTGCTACCGCGACGATGAAAAACCCGACCTCCACAAAACGATCCCCGGTGCCCACCACATTCGCCTGGGTCGGCTAGAGCGCCCGGAAATTCCCCTGTTGGTGGAATCGATGTTGGGCGAAGAGGCCAGTCAATCGCGGGCCTTGCTGGAGTTCTTGTACCACGAAACCGACGGCAACGCCTTCTTCATGGTGGAAACCCTGCGGGCCCTGGCCGATACCGCCGGCGGGTTGAATGCTGTCGCAAACATGTCGCTGCCCCAACAAGTACTCGCGGGGGGTATCATCGATGTTGTGCTGCGGCGTTTGCAAAACTTGCCAGAGCACTACCTGCCCCAACTCAGTTACGCGGCAGTGCTCGGCAGCGAGATCGACCCCAAGCTGCTAGACGACGACGACCCGACAGCATGGCTAAGCGCCGCACTCGATGCCACCCTGTTAGAAATCCGCGATGGGCGGTGGAGCTTCGCCCACCAGAAAATCCGCGATGTGCTGCTCACCGGCCTCGACGACGCAACCGCCGCCGAGATGCACCGCCGTGCTGCCCGGATGATCGAACGGGTATACCCCGAAGCGCCCGATAAGTTCTACGACCTCATGCTCCACTGGCGCGAAGCCAACGACCCCGAACAAGAGGCTCGTTATGCCTACCTCACCGCCCGGCAGTCCCTCCTCGTAAGCAGCTACGAAGAAACCAAGACCCTGCTGTTACGCGTCCTGGAGATCACCGAAAACGACTCGCTGCGCCTGAGTGCCTATCGCCTGCTGGGGAACGTGTACTGCTCGTTGGGCCGGTATGGCGAGGCAGCCGTGCAGTTCAACGAGGGGTTCCTATTGGCGACCGACACCAACGACGAACGCGGCCTCGCAGGCGTCATGGCGGGCCTGGGGCGCGTCACGATGGCCCGTGGCGATTTCGACACGGCCAGCACCTATTTCGCCGAGGCCTATACCCATTTTCGCCAAACGGGGTATCAGTCTGGGCAGATCAACACATTGCGGCACCTGGGCGAAATCGCCCAAACGCGCGGCAACCTAAACGCGGCACGCACCTACTTCGAAGAAGCCCTGGCCGCTGCGCTCGAAAGCCAGGACATGAACGGCATCGCGTCCGTCCTGGCGTTGTTGGGGGTTATTTCCAGCACCACCGGCGACTACGAAGAGGCGCGCGTCTACCTCCACCGCGCGCTAGACCTGCATAACGAGATCAACAACCGGGCGGAGGCCGCCAATGTCCTGCGTCATATTGGGACGATTGGCCTGCACACCGGGGACTACACCGAAGCGGCGAAGTTCTTCAGCAGTAGCCTAACCTTGAACCGGCAAATCCACAATTTACCGGGCGTGGTGCAAACCCTCAACAGCTACGGCGAAGCCGAACTCATGCGCGGCGACCTGAACAAAGCCAAGCAACTTTTCGAGGAGGCCTTGGGACTCAACATCCAACTCGCCGACCGGGCCAGGCTGGCCTGGAGCCTGCATCACCTGGGCAACGTGACCATGATGGAGGAGCGCTACAGCGAGGCCGAAACCTACCTCGATGAGAGCCTCGCGCTGCACCGCGATGTGCGCGACGAGACGGGCGTGGCAACTTGCCTGTCGGTGCTGGGTATGCTGCGCCACACCCAGGCGCGCTACGCCGATGCGACGACCGCCTACCGCGAAAGTCTGCAAATTCATAACCGCACCGGCTATCGCCTCGAAGCCGCCCGTGTGGGGTGTTTCCTCGCGTTTACGTATTTGGCCGTCGCCAACGTGGAAAAAGCGCGGCCTCATCTCCTCGTGGGGCTACGCGAAGGCGCGGCTATCGCTGCCGAGGATGTGAAGTTGAAGGCGATGGTAGGCCTCGGCTGGGCGGCCCTGCTGCGGCATGATCTTGCACAGGCCGAGCAACTCATCGCAGCGGTTCGTGCCCACCCCCTGCACACCTCGACCGGGGTCAGTCAGTGGCTCCGCCCGCTCGAACACAAGCTGGGCCGCAACGGCGGGGCCTTGCGCACAGGCGGCAGCACCGAATCCCTCATCGCAGAGATACTGCGCGACACCTAACCCGCAAAACGCGTTACTCCGTCAACCGACGCGCAAACCGTACCGAGAAAGTCGTGCCTTTGCCGGGTTCGCTTGCGAAATCGAGTTCGGCGTTGTGCTGTTCGCTAATCGCCTCAACGATGGAGAGACCTAAACCGCGCCCCGGCAGGTCTTCGACCCCCGGCCCCCGGTAGAACTTATCGAAAATGTACGGGTGCGCCTCTGGCGGGATACCCGGGCCGGTGTCGGTGACATACAGCATCACGTGCTCGAAGCCCAGGTGCACGACGCGCACCGTAATCGTCCCGCCCGGTGGTGTGAACTTCTGCGCGTTGTCGAGCAATTGGCCCAGCATCGCCGCCAGTTTGCCCTCATCGGCATCGATGAGCAACAGCTCGTTGGCCTCCACCGAGACCGTTAGCGTGTGGTCTGGTAAGCTTTCCGGGTCCACCGTCTTCTCGACGAATGCGCCCAGATCCAGGGGTTGCAACTCTAAGCCGAGGCCTGCCTCTACCCGAACCACATCCAGCATTTCGTCGACCAGAGTCACGACGTCCTTGGTGCTACGACGAATGTGATCGAGGTAAGTACGCACCTGTGGGTTGCCCGCCGCGCCCGCTTGTTCGATGGCGCTGGCAAATTCATCGATCTGGCTAAGCGGGGGCAACGCCGAGCGATTGAACGACGATTTAGTCTCGTCCAGGCGATCTTCGTAGCGGGCCTCGCGCGTGCGCCGTTCTTCGATTTCCCTTCGTTGGCGCGCGAGGGTGAGGTGCGTTTCGATGCGGGCCAGCACCTCGGTAAACTCGAAGGGCTTCGTCACGTAATCGGCACCGCCCACCCTGAATGCACGCACCTTGTCCATCACCTCGTCCAGCGCGCTTACAAAAATCACCGGCACGTCGCGCAGGGTCTCATCGCTTTTGAGGGCTTCGCATACCGCGTAGCCGTCCATCTCTGGCATGTTGATGTCCAGCAGGATGAGATCGGGCTTGGTATTGCGGGCGGCCCGCAGCGCAGTTCGACCATTGGTTGTCGGGCGCGCTTTGTAGCCGTTTTCCGACAAAATATTGACCAGCAGCCGCAGGTTGGCGGGGGTATCGTCTACGACGAGGATACTTGCTTTGGTACTCATAGTTGCATTCAACCCGTTGGGTTAAGCGTACGGTAGTGACGACGGGCTTCGTAAGTTGCCCCACGAAGGCAATATGCGACAGCGCTTCGACGAAACGACAGTGGGAGGCGCGCAATATCTACACCTATCATAAGGTACTGCGCACCGGTTCCTGTAGGATAGCCGACGATGGCGTCGAATGGCAGGTCTTTACACCAGAAATATAGGCGCGTCTAATGTTTTTTTGAGCGTCTGTTATACGAATCCAGTAGATCGGTGGCGTTTTGAGGACTGTACGCCGCCGCTGCCGATGGTGCGTGCGCAAGGCGTGGCTGGGCCACGCTAGGTGGCCCGGCGCTCGACAACATGACATACGAGGCTATGGGCGCTGAACAACATCGATATTGTCCAACGGCACGAAACGATTCCGGTCGACATAGCTTCCGCAGAAGCCCGCAAGGTACAGCGAATCGACAACCGGATAACCGCTCGGGTTATACCCCGCGCACGTCAGGCGGCGGCTACTCTGCGGCAACACGATGTTCGGGTCGGTGCCGATATAGGCCCCACCCCGATACTTGTTAAGCAGTTCAGGGCCAGTGATCTTCTCGAACCAATAGTAGCCTTCGCCCGCATCGGCCTCAAGGTCGCCCCCGGCGACCCGCACAAAACCGACCGGGATTCCCTGGGCGCGGTCGCAGGCATTGAACACGCGCCCGCGCCAATGGAAAGCGGTCTCTCGTTGATTCACCGAGTGGCACAGCCCAAAGACTGTGTAGCGAGGCAGCGCGCGTTCCAGGTAGTCCCAATATTCCGCAGATACCGAATAGGGGGCCGTGACGCTCGTCGTGGTATACCAGTAATAGCCCACGCCCGATCGCGCCCCGCGGTCGCCGCCGTCCATACGGGTGATGCCGATCGTCGTGGGGTTTGGGTCGCGCCACGGCTCACAGCCGAACACCGTAGTGTTCATGTTACTGCCCGTCATAGAGTGCATGAGGCCGAGCACCATCCCCGCAGGGAGCGCCTCCAACGATGCCGACAGCGTGCAGCGACTATCGACGTAACGGGGTGCATCGGGGTAAGACCACCACGTGAAAAATGCACCGCTGGGGTCACCACCTTCGTAGTCCTGGCCGAAGTTCCATTGCAGGTAATACGGGTTCTGCGCTGTGCTACGATACTCATCGAGCGAATTGTTCGCCGTGTGGCTCAGGCCCAGCACCATACCGGGGATGAGCATCACCTCATCCTGCTGGATAACGTGCCCCGAAGCACGCCAGGGTACAAGCAACACCACCGCGCAGACGCCAATCAGCAGGGTCCGTGTGAAAACGGCACCCGCTAGCCTGACGGGTTTCATACAGTACTCCTTTTGTCTGCTACCAATAAAAAAAGC
Source organism: uncultured Anaerolineaceae bacterium (assembly GCA_964434365.1). Classification (GTDB taxonomy): domain Bacteria; phylum Chloroflexota; class Anaerolineae; order Aggregatilineales; family Phototrophicaceae; genus CAYSVE01. Next base: position 10,762 of record CAYSVE010000033.1, read on the forward strand.
CGAAAACGAAGCGCCCGGGGCGGTGTTCTCGGCCAGTATTCGCATTGTGGTGCTCATCTGGGCCGACGCCGCGACCCAAAACGATCCGCTTATACTGTTCAGTATAGTTTTGTACGTGCTAAAAAAGGTCACCGGCCCGCCATGACCAATGTCATGTTACCCGGTGCCGGTCGCATCACTTCAAACGATTGAGGCCATCGAAGGCAGCCGTTTTGTAGCACTCCGCCAACGTCGGGTAGTTGAAGACCGTATCCACAAAGTAGTCCACCTTGCCCTCGAAACCCATCACCGTTTGGCCGATGTGAATTAGCTCGCTGGCCCCCTCACCGATGATGTGCACGCCCAACAGCCTGCGCGTCTCTCGGTGGAACAGCAGCTTGAGCATCCCCACATGGTCGCCGATGATCTGCCCGCGCCCGCTCTCGCGATACGAGGCTTTGCCCACCTCGTACGGGATTCTGTCACGCGTCAGTTCTTCCTCGTTAGGGCCACACGTCGAAATCTCTGGGATGGAGTATATGCCGTAGGGGAACAACTCGCGGACGCTGTTCGTTTCCACGCCGAAGGCGTGGCAGGTCGCGAGTCGGCCCTGCTCCATCGAGGTGGAGGCCAGGCTAGGAAACCCGATCACATCACCCACACCGTAGATGTTCGGCATATCGGTCTGGTAGTGCTCATTGACCTTCAGCCGTCCGCGGTTGTCAGCCTCTAGCCCCACGTTATCCAGCCCGAGCTTGTCCGTCGCGCCCTCGCGACCGATAGCGTACAGGCACTTTTCGGTGACAATTTGCTTGCCGCTTTCTAGCGTCACCCGTACATGGTCGCCGCGCCCATCACTGTACGGTTCGATGTCTGCGACGGCTTCGTTCAGGCGCAAGGTCACACGCTGCTGCCGCATATGATAAATGAGCGACTGCACAATTTCCTGGTCGACGAAGCCTAACAGATGATCACGCCGGTCGATGAGCGTCACGCGTACGCCCAACGTCGCGAACATACAGGCATACTCGCAGCCGATGACGCCCCCCCCGATGACCGTCAGCGAATGTGGAATCGAGTCCAGGTGCAAAATATCGTCGCTGGTGAACACCGTGCGCCCATCGAAGGGCACCTCGGGTGGGCGCACCACGCGCGTGCCCGTCGCGACGACGATAAAGCGCGTGGTGATCTCCTCCGCGCCGCCCTTATTGCTGTACTCCAGCCGTATCGTGTGCGCATCGATGAGCGAGGCCGTCGCGTTGTACAAAGACACCTCGTTGCGCTGAAGCTGATGCCGCGTCACGTCGATGTCGTGGCGGATGACGCTATCGGCACGGAACAACAGATCGTTGATGGTGATGTGGTCCTTCACGGTGTACGACGCACCGTAGAGGGTGCGCTCGCGATACCCCGAGAGGTGCAGCACAGCCTCGCGGAGCGTTTTGCTGGGGATGGTGCCGGTATTGGTCCCCGCCCCACCGACGACCGTTTTCCGCTCCACGACGGCGGCGCGTTTGCCCAATTTTGCGGCCTGTATCGCGGCCCGCTGCCCGGCAGGCCCGCTGCCGATCACGACAATATCGTAGGTGTAGGCCTGCGCGGCGAGGTGCGGGTTCGGCGCGGGTTGGGTATCCAACTCAGTTACCGGCGCTTCTTTGCCTTCGATCTCGACGGCGTCGGTGCCCTCGGTGCTAATCTCAGTTTCCGTCATCTTCTTCCCCCCAGTAAATTCCGGTATGCCCTAATGCTATCCGATTCTGATTAGGGTTGCACCCACTACCCCCGTTGCCGTGCGCGGTAGCGGTCGCGCAGCACGTCGATGAGTTGGCGTTGGCCGGTAATGTCGTCGAGGAAGTACCAGTGCTTCCAGCCGTTGCAGGTGCCACTCTCGCGCAGCCTGCGCCCCATCCCATGAATCGTGTCGATCGTGTCGTTGAGGCGCAATTTACCACCGGGGATGATTACCGCCTCGCAGGCCGGGTCTTTGAAGTACAGCGTCTGCCCGACATCGAGGTAGCCCTCCTTCAGCAACAATTTGAAGGCGACACGCTTTGGGCGCGGGTCCGGCGGCGGGGTGGCATCGAGCGGGCCAGGCTGCGTGAGGTACACACGTCCACGGGCGGCACGCACATAAACCGGGTTGTTTTCGATGCCCAACCAGCGCCGGTGTAACTGCTTCGCGACGACCGCCGTCGTGCCCGTGCCGACGAACGGGTCCAGCACGAGGTCGCCGGGTTGCGTACTCGCGAGGATGATGCGCCGCAGCAGTGCTTCGGGTTTTTGGGTAGGGTGCAGGGTTTTGCCCTGGCCGTCGCGTAGCCGTTCTGGCCCGCCGCAGCGGTTGATCTCCCAAACCGAGCCGAGTTGCTTACCATCATTGAAGCGCTTCATCAGGTGGTGGTTGAAGATGTAGCGGCTGGTCTCGTCGTATTTGGCCCACACCACCCACTCGACATCGTTGCGCAGGCGCGTACCCCTGAAGTTCGGCATGGCGTTGGGCTTGTGCCACACGACCGTGTTCAGCACCCAGAAGCCGAAGTCCTGCAAAATGGCCCCCACCCGAAATATGTTGTGGTACGTCCCGCATATCCAAATGGACCCGGTTGGCTTCATCACGCGCCGGACCTGCGCCAGCCACGCCCGGCTGAAGGCGTCGTAGTCGTCGAAGCCCTCGAATTGGTCCCACTCGGCGTCGACGGCCTCCACAGCCGAGTAATTTGGCCGAAACAACGTTTTGCGGAGTTGCAGGTTGTAGGGCGGGTCGGCAAATACGAGGTCGACCGATTGGGCGGGTAGCCGTGCAAGCCAGGTCAGGCTATCGCCGAGGATAATATTTTGTTGACCAATTCCTTCGTTCATCCCTCTATTCTAGGGAAATTTCGGCACAAAACAAATGTTCCCTTGAACCCGATTGGTTAACCGCATCGAAAACAGCAGGGGCATGATAGGTCATCAGAGTTACCTTTGTAGGGGAGCACCCTTAGGGGGTTATGAACCGAAAACGGCTTCTCATCGATTTGGGGTAATCGCCCTTGCACCGGCGTGGCCCCTGTCGACAATCCACCGTCGGAACGGTATCATGGGTACGAAAAATGCGTTCTTATGATGACATCTCCAAGGAGAAAAAATAATGACGAAACGGTTGATCTTTTCGCTGTTGGCTGCCCTACTGCTGAGCACCATCGCATTTGCACAAGACGACGCCCCGGCTGTCGCGCCGCTGGACCCGCCGGAGCAGGTGACGGTCGCGTATGTACCCATTATGAAGTTCGCGGCGATGTACGTCGCCGAGGAGCGCGGCCTGTTCGATAAGTACGGCCTCGATGTGCAAATCGAGCGCGTCGCGAGCGGTACCGAGGCCATCGCCTTCCTCACCGAGGGGCAAATCGATGTCGGTGGCATCGCCATCGTCACCAGCCTGTGGAACGGCTGGAGCCAGGGCCTCGACATCCGTGTGATTGCGCCCGGTGGCCTCGAGCCGCTGGAAAACAGCCCCACCAAGCTCCTCGTCCGTGCCGACCTGTTCGAGAACGAAGGCATCACCTCGGTCGACGCGCTTGAGGGCCGAATCGTATCGTTGGCGGGTGGCCCCGGCAGCGGCGGCGAATACCTCGCCTCCAAGGCGCTCGAAGAGGGTAGCCTCACGATCCGTGATGTGGAAATCGTGCAAATCGCCAACCCGGATATGCCCGCCGCCTTCGAAAACGGCTCCATCGACGCCGGGCTGCTTGGCTCGCCCTACGCCGATGACGCAATCGCATCCGGCTTCGCTTACCCCATCGCCGAGGACTTCGTGCCAGGCCTGATGACCGTCGCGTTTGTGGGCAGCGGCCAGTTCGTCAACGAGCGGCCCGAAGTTGCGCAGCGCTTCGTGCTCGCGCTGATGGAAGCCACCCGCCTGATGCAGGGCGACGACTACCTCAGCGACGAGAATATGGCGGCTTACCTCAGCTACGTCAACGCCTCCGAAGAATCGATTCGCACGGGCACACCCATCATCTACGAGCCGAACCTCGTCATCCCCGTGGAGGGCCTCGCGGACGTGGAGCGCGTTCACCGTGAGAACGGGCGTACCGAATACGAGACACCCATCGACCTGGGCAACGTCGTCGTGACGGAGTTCACCGACACCGCGCGCGAACTGCTCGGTGCGGTCGAGTCGCCGTTGGACATGATGGATATGATGATGGAAGAAGAAGCCATCGAAGACCCGGCAGCCACCGAGGAAGCGGGGTAATCTGAGTCATCAGGTCGTGTGTAGGAGTCTTTTTTCTCGGACGCGCTTCCGCGCGTCCCTGCGCATTGCCGCCAATACGTAGGGACACCCTTCTGGGTGTCCATTTTTTAATGCCATAATGGGGTGCAAATGTTTCTGGGCGTGGGAGCCTATGACTGTCAAAATTATTGCGAAGAACGTCCTAAAGCTCTATGGCGAGAACACCGCACTGCACCGCTTCAACCTGACGGTGCAAGAGGGCGAGTTCGTGTGTATCGTCGGGCCGAGCGGCTGCGGCAAGTCGACGTTCTTGCGCATCCTCGCAAACCTCGAAGACTTCACAAGCGGCGAGGTTCGCATTCTGCCCGGCGACGACCCGGCCAAGCCCCTGAACAACGTCATCTTTCAAGACTACGCCATTTTCCCCTGGAAGACGGTCATCGACAACGTAGCCTTCGGCCTGCAAATGCGCGGGGTCGGCAGAAAAGCCCGCTACGAAATCGCCAACGAATGGCTCGACCGCGTGGGCCTGCGCAAATTCGCGGACTACTACCCACACCAGATAAGCGGTGGCATGAAGCAGCGCGTGAGCATCGCGCGGGCGCTGGCCAACGACCCCGACGTGCTGCTGATGGACGAACCCCTCGCCGCGCTCGACGCGCAGACGCGCTACATTTTGCAAGAGGAATTTTTGCGCATCTGGGAGGCCAACCGCAAAACGGTCGTGTATATCACCCATAGCATCGACGAAGCGGTGCTGCTTGGCGACCGTGTGGAACTGATGACGGCCCACCCCGGCACGAATAAGCAGTCGTTCAGCATCGATATTCCGCGCCCACGCACCCTGAAGACGACCCTCACGCCCGAATACACCCACCTGAAGGACGCCATCTGGGAGGCGCTCCGCGACGAGGTTCAACTGGAGACGCAGCGATGACCACCCAAAACGCCGAACTGCCGAAATCCAACCCCACGCTGGACTACGAACTTCTCTTCCCGGCGCTGGCCTTCGTTGCGCTGAACCTCGCCTTCACGCTGTTCGGCGGGTGGGATGCCTTCTGGTGGGTCGCCCTGCTGCTGAACTTCGGTATCGTCGTGCGCGCGGCAGAAGTCGTCGGTCGGCGGGTGCCGCCGCATCGCCTGCCGCTTTACGAGCGCGTGCTGGCGCTGGGCTTCCCGGTGCTGCTGGCAATTGCCTGGGAACTCATCGTGATGGCAGGCATCCTCAGCCCGAGGTGGTTTCCGCCGCCGTCGCGCGTGGCACAGGGTCTGTGGGATCTCACGGTGCATTACGACCGCTTCAACGAGACGAGCCTTATTGGGCGTCCGTGGCTTATTCCGTCGGTGTATGCCGAAAGCGGATGGGCAGGCGTGCGCGCCCTGTTCGCCGAAAGCCACGTCCACGCGACGCTGTTTCGGGTGTTTGCAGGCTTCGTCATCGGGGCGATACCCGGCGTGCTGCTGGGTATCGTCATGGGTGTGAACAAAACCGTCCGCAACATGTTGGATACCACGCTGAGCGCGTTTTACGTGCTGCCGAAGATCGCCATCTTCCCCATCATGATGCTCATCTTCGGGCAGTTCACAAGTCCGTTTGGCGAAGGGCCAAAGGTCGCCGTGATCGCGATTAGCGCGTTCTTCCTCGTGACGATCAACACGATGGCCGGCGTGCGCGACATCGACCCCGTGTACATCATGGCAGGGCGCAACTACGGCGCAAACCGCTGGCAGATGTTCATCCACGTAATCGTGCCGGCTGCGCTGCCGGTAATCTTCGCCGGGCTGCGCCTCGCGCTCGGCACGGCGCTCATCGTCATCGTCGCTATCGAGTTTGTGCGTGCGGATAAAGGGGTGGGATTCGTGATTTTGTACTACTGGCAGGTCAACGTCATCGAGAAGATGTATGCCGGCCTGTTCGTGACGATGGTACTGGGGGTGCTGCTCACGTATGGGTTGCAATGGCTAGAGCGCCGCGTGATGCCCTGGCGGCGCTCCGAGGATTAGCGTATCCGATGATCGTACCAGCAGGGTACATCGAGAGCCTGCGCAAGGTACACCGCCGCCGCTTGCAGGTCAGTCACGGCGGCCTGCGGGTGCAGCGGCCCCACATGCGATGTGCCGTTGAGGCTCGGTTGCTGGTCGTCCTCGGGTTCGGCTTGCATCAGGTAGTAGAACTCGCCGTCCGTCAGGCGCAGGTTGATCTCGCCATATTGCACGCGCGGAGTATCGCCCTTCTTACGCTGATTCACGACCTGGCTCACGTAGATGCTGTCGATTTTATCTCGCGAGAAGCGCCACTTCGGTGCGCGCTTCGTGCCACCCTTTGCACCCCAAATTTGCTGCGTCTCCGGGTCGACGATGACCCGGTCGCTCTTCTGTGTGAGTTCGAACAGGTTGTAACCGACAATGCCCCCCAGCAGTATCGCTGTGCCCAGGCCAACAAATGGCAGGAACTCCGGCCTTGGCAGTGCGATGCCCGCACGTAGCGTCACCAACGAGAGCGCAATGTACACCACCGCCCAAAACGAATACCACAACACACGCCGACGACGTTCCCAGGCCCAACCCGCTCGCCGCGTGAGTTGCAGCCAGCCGTACGGGGTATTGAGTAGCGTCCACGTACCCAGCCGAATCGGCAGGGCGGGCAGTTCCTCGCGGCGATACGATGTGGCTTTCTCGACGGGGCGCGGTGGAATGAGGCTGAACGGCTTGCCCAACACCCGGCTGAGCGAGCGCCCGGCTTCGAGCGCCAAATCGCGGAATACGTCCTGGTCGGGGTCGGGCCAGTGGACGAGTTCGCACCAGCGGCTGCCGCGCTTATCGGCGAGTTCTGGCTCTAGCAGCATACCGAGGTGCCACGCCTCATCATCGACCGACCAACCCAACACGACGCGCTGCACATAGTGCGTGGGCAGGGTGCCGCCCGTAGGCAGGTGCCGCGTATTCGCGAAGTCCTCGATGTACCGCAGGGGCTTGCCCGCGCGCGCGAGCATGACGATGCCCGTGCCCTCGACGCGTTCGACAAAATCGGTGTTGATGCGCAACACCCACTGGCTGGGTGCCGTTTCGATCACGAGGTGACCAGCAGCAGAAATTCGACTCATGGTTTTTGGTGTACTTGCGTGTTGTTACGGATAACCGCACACAGTCTAACCCGATTGTGAAGGGGGGTAAAGCGGCAAGTCGGTAGAGGTGCGTTTGTGGGGCGTTCGGGTTTATGAAAGGTGTAAAGGGCGGCGCTGTCTCAGGCGTCTTCGAGCGAAAGCCGCCGCCCCGCTAGGCACGCTAGCGTCTACAACTGTTGTGCCAGAGGAAAGGGCGGGATTCGAACCCGCGAGGCGGTTATCCACCGCCTGCTGCGCTAGCAACGCACTGCCTTCGACCACTCGGCCACCTTTCCCTATGAGGTGTGATGCTAAAGCTGACGCGGGCGAAGGGGTCGGCGTGGGGATGCTGCTCTGCCAGTTGAGCTACGCGCTTGCGCACGGCGGGACTCGAACCCGCAACCAGCCGATTAAAAGTCGATAACCCAGCAGCCATCGGCCCGCGTCAGATATTCACTTGGTAAAAACCGCAATGTGGGCGAAGGAACGCCAGTGGGAAATGGCCTTACCGCCCCAATGCGCGTTTCCAATTCCGCCACTGCCCCCGCACGGGCAGGCAAGACCCGAACCTGCAAGACCTTTCGGTCACATTGTTTTCAGATAACCCAGCCGACGACGGCCCACATCGAAACGATGCGACTGTGTAAAAACCGATGCGGGCGAAAAGGGGCGCCAGTTGGGAATGAGTAGCCCTTGCGGGTACTCCATGCGCGTCTGCCAATTTCGCCACTACCCCCGTGAGGGTAGGCTGGATTCGAACCTGCACTCCTT
>CAYSVE010000034.1:0-18786 GCA_964434365.1 uncultured Anaerolineaceae bacterium
ATCGTATACGAACCCACCGGTAGCCGCATCGGCCACGGAGTGCTGTAACATGGCAGAAATTCGCCTGGAAAACCTGACGCGCCGCTTCGGCGATGTCGTCGCCGTCAACGATATTTCAGTCACTTTCCCCACATCCACTGTCACTTGTTTGCTGGGGCCTTCGGGTTGTGGGAAGACCACCCTCATGCGGATGATTGCCGGGTTGGAAGTACCGACGAGCGGTGAAATCTACTTTGGTAGCGAACAGGTCACCGACCTGTCGCCAAGCCAGCGGAACATCGGCATGGTGTTTCAGTACCCGGTGGTTTACCGCGGTATGTCGGTCTACCGCAATGTGGAACTTCCCCTGCGACAGGACAGAAGCCTGAACAACAAAACGCGCAAAGAGCGCGTAGATAGCGTGCTGGAATCGCTCGACTTGTACGATGTGCGCAACGCCGATGTAACCCACCTCGGCAACGGTATTCGGCAAAAAGTCGCTGTAGCCCGCGAGGTCGCCCGTCGACCGCGCATCATTCTGTTCGATGAGCCGATCACCAACGTGGACATCAACGCCAAGTTCCAACTCAAGCGCGCGCTAAAGCAGCTCGTCAAGCAACACAATCAGACAATCGTCTATGTGACGCACGACCAAACCGAAGCGATGACGCTCGCAGACGAAATCGCGTTGATGCGCGACGGCAAGATCGTGCAGCGCGGTACGCCTCGCGAGTTGTACAACACGCCAAACGAGCGTTTCGGTGGGTGGTTTTTGGGCAACCCCGGCATGAACTTCATCGAGTGTGATGTGGCCGAACAGGACGGCGCGCCCCACCTCGTCGATCCGATTTTCCCGACACCCGTGCGAGCACCCGGTGTTGGCAATAGTCGCAAGGTCATCGTTGGCATTCGTCCCGAGCGGGTGCGAATCCATGCGACAGAGCAACCGAACACCGTCACGGGTCACCTTATTCGGAGTGCGCTTGTGGTGGGTGGACAGCATCTCCTCACGTTGCAAACAGGCGATGAAATCCTGCGGGCCAAGGTACCCCACCACCAACCCATTGCAGCCAATGCCGAAATATTCGTCGAGTGCCCGCTGGAACACGTCGCTGTTTTCGACGAGAATGAGGTACGCATCGACACAGAATTAGCTTACGGGACGGCCCAGGTGGCCGGAGACTAAATCATTGCTTTTTAGGAGTTACATTTATGCCCAAAATTGTTAGCCTTGGCGTTCACATCCTCGATGTGCTTGGCCGTCACGTCACCCGCATTCCCGACGGCCAGAACATCGACCTGATCGACGAAATTCGGCTGACCGTGGCCGGGACAGCCGCAGGCACCAGCGTAGACCTCGCAAAACTCGGTGCAGACGTCATCGCGATGGGTGCTATCGGCGAGGACGATGCCGGAAACTTCATCGTCGACACGATGAACCGTTATGGCATCAACACCGATTACCTTGTTCGCAAGAACACTGTGCAAACCTCGGCAACCATGTTGCCCATCCGCCCGAACGGTGAACGCCCCGCGTTACACGTCCTTGGCGCAAATGCCGAATTTTCGGTGGATGACATCAACTTCGATGTCATCGCAGAAGCAGATCATTTGCACTTCGGCGGGACCTACCTGCTGCCCAAGCTCGACGGACAGCCCACGGCGGATGTGCTGAAGTTTGCCAAGGAGCACAACACCACCACCTCGCTCGATATGCTCGCCGTGCCGCACGACGACATGCTCGGGATGATCGAACCCGCCCTGCCCTACATCGACTACCTGATGCCCGGCATCGAAGAGGCCGCGATGATCGCCGGAATTCCCGAAGAAGAGACCGAGCGCCTTGTGAACTTCTTCCTCGATAAAGGGCTGCGCTATGCCGTCTTCACGATGGGCAGCGGGGGAAGCCTCATCGCATCGAAGGAACTCGATAGGTGGATTCGCATTCCGGCCTACAAGGCCGACGTCGTCGACTCGACGGGTTGCGGCGACGCCTACTGCGCGGGCTTTATGGTGGGCCTAACCAAAGGCTGGGACCTTGCAAAGTCTGCTAAGCTCGGTTCGGCGGCGGCATCGCTGGTTATTAGCGGTTTGGGGTCCGATGCGGGCATCGTCGACCTCGACCAAACGGTCAAGCTGATGAATGAGGGCGAAGTCCTTCCCATGTAGCCCGCACCGTTTAAAGGCTCGCCTTGCTCGCTGCAAGGTGGGCCGCCCCGATCAAACACACATCTTCACCAAGGCCAGCCAACTGAATGAGATCATCCGCCATAAACTTCTCGGAGAGTACGTGTTTTGCAACTGTGTCGCGCATCGGCCTCAGAAGCAACTCCCCGAGATTCGTCACACTAGCGCCGAGCACAATCACCTGTGGGTTGAACAGATGCAACAGGTTCACGATGCCCAAACCAAGCCATTCGGCGGCCTCGCGCACAACAACGCGGGCTAGTTCATCCCCTGCGACAGCGGCTTCACCAACGGCCTTGCCGTCGATAGCAGGGTAGCCTCGGAGTATGGATGGCGTGTGCTTTGCACGTTCCGCAGCGAGTGCGCCAATGGCCGTACCAGAGGCAAGTTCTTCGAGCTTTTTTACCCTGCCATCCGGCAGCCTGAACACCTGATGCCCCGGTTCAATGGCCAGGCTACGCCAACCGGTAAACAACTGTCCATCGATGACAGCACCGCCACCGATACCTGTGCTCAGCGTAAGGTACACCACCGGGTTTTTGTTGCGCCCGGCTCCCTGGCTTGCTTCCGCCAGGGCAGCGAGGTTCGCGTCGTTTTGAATGTACGTGGGCGTACCCAGTGCATCGGAGAGAATTTTGGCGAGCGGCACATCGCGCCAACCCGGTAGCGTCTCCGCCTGAAGGATTACGCCACGCTCAGCATCGAGCGGCCCCGGTGCGGCAACTCCGACCGCAAGGGTTGTTTGGTCGCGTCGGGTCACCTGCCGACCGACGTCGACTATGCGATCGATAACCGCTTGTTGGGGTTCGTGAGCCTTTGTCGGCACTTCTGCGCGCTCGATAATGGTCATCGTTTCATCGAACAGCGCTGCACGGGTGCGGGTACCGCCAAAATCTATTGCCAAAATACGCATCGTTCGTGGACTTCACACGATTTAAGTGGGCGAATGATGCCAGCAAATCGAAGAAAAAGCAAAATTTGACAAAGCAATCCAAAGCTGGTATCTTCCGAATCGATAAATTTTTGAAACTACACTTTATGCCGGAAAACACCCACCTTGCAGTCGAACGCCAACGTATCATTCTGGATATGCTCCGGCGTGAGGGCGTGGTACGGAATGCTGAACTCAAGGAACTCCTCAACGTCTCAGTTGTCACAATCCGCTCCGACTTACGTGAACTGGAAAAAGCTGGCGAATGCAAAATCATCTGGGGTGGCGCAGTCTCCTCCCGCCCCGCGGTCGAAGTCGAAGCCTTGCTGACCGAGCGCAGTCACCTGCATGTCGATGAAAAACAGCGTATCGGCGAACGCGCCTGCGATTTTATCCAAACCGGGCAAACGATCTTTTTGGATGCAGGTAGCACGACTGTCGAGGTGGTACGCCATCTACCGCAAAATCTGGAATATCTGCGCATCGTCACCCCAGCGTTGAATATCGCCGTGGCTGCCACGCAAAACCCAGACATCGAGTTGGTGATGCCGGGCGGTGTTTTGCGAAATCTTACCCGTTCGCTCATTGGCCCACAAACAGCCCGCACCCTGGAAATGTTCAACGCCGATTGGTTGTTCTTGGCGACGGGTGGTTTTTCGGTACAGGCGGGCGTGACGACCGGTAATTTGATGGAAGTGGAGGTCAAGAGGACGATGGTTCGCCGCGCGAGCCAACTCTGCCTGCTTGCCGATAGCAGCAAGTACGGGCGCATCAGTTCCTTGACGGTGACCCCGCTCGACCAAATCGACATCCTCATTACCGATACCGGACTTAGCGACGAACACGCACACGCCATCGAGGCGTGTGGCGTTGAAGTCATTCGAGTTTAAATGCACCTAAGGAGGCCTCTACGTCGAAGACAAGTTGCCCGATAAACAAACTTTCGCTTATTTCAAAAGGAGAAATGACGTGTTGAAGAAACTACTGCTTGTGACGATTCTCTCGCTGTTTTTGATCGTCCCCGCCGCCGCGCAGGATGACGGCCTGACAATCGCGTTTGTCCCTGGCGTGAACCCGGACCCGTTCTATGTGACAATGAGCGCGGGCATCAACCAGGCCGCCGCTGACCTCGGTGTGGCGGTCATTCAGCAGGACCCCGACGAGTTCAACCCGACGGTGCAAACGCCCATTATCGAGGCGCTGGTCGCCCGTGGCGACATCGACTACCTTATCACCGCTGCGACGGATAGCCAGCAGATGATCCCCGTGCTGCAAAACGTCGATGAATCCGGCATTCCGGTCATCTCTGTCGATACGTTCATCGGCGATGGCGACTACGAAAACGGTGAGGTCACCTTCCCACTTAGCTACATCGGGTCGGATAACACCCAGGGTGGGTATATCGCGTGCAGCACACTCGCAGACATCCTCGGCGAAGGCGCGAAGATTTACATCCAGAATGTGCGCCCCGGTATTTCCACGACGGACCAACGCGAGCAGGGCTGCGTGCAGGCCGCTGAGGACTTCGGCCTGGAAATCGTCGGTATCGACTATAACGAAAACGACGTCAACACCGCCCAGCAACAAACCATCGCAGCCCTCGAAGCTGACCCCGAAATCGTGGGTGTATACGGTACGAACACCTTCAGCGCGCAAGGCGCTGGTACGGCTGTCCAGAACGCTGGCCTCGGCGGCGCGGTTGAGGTTGTCGCCTTCGACGCCTCCGAACTCGCAATCGAGCTACTACGTGACGGCATCGTGACGCAGGTAATCGCTCAGAAGCCGTCCGATATGGGCTACATGGCCGTCGCAATGGCTGTTGCCGACGCCAATGGCTACCAGTCCATCCCGGCGCGCATCCCCACTGGTTACGCCGTGATGAACATCGACAACGTCGATGACCCTGAAATCGCCCGCTTTATCTACACCGAATCCGAGCGTGAGCCGGACACCGAACTTGACCTGACGGTAGCCTTCGTGCCGGGCGTGAACCCCGACCCGTTCTACATCAGCATGGCCGTGGGTGGCAACGACGCCGTGGCTGCCTTTGGCATCAACGTTGTGCAGCAGGACCCTGAGGAGTTCAACCCGACGGTACAGACGCCGATCATCGAAGCGCTCGTGGCTGGCGGCGAAATCGACTACCTCGTCACCGCCGCGACCGACAGCGAGCAGATGATCCCCGTGTTGGAGAACGTCAACGATAGCGGCATCGGCGTGATTTCCGTCGACACGTTCATCGGCGACGGTAACTACACCGACGGTGAAGTTACCTTCCCGCTCAGCTACATCGGCTCCAACAATACACAGGGCGGCGAAATCGCCTGCAACACCCTCGCAGATATCCTCGGCGAGGGCGCACAAATCTACATCCAGAACGTGCGTCCAGGCATCAGCACCACGGACCAGCGCGAGCAGGGTTGTGTCGCAGCGGCTGAAGCCCGTGGCCTGGACCTCGTGGGTGTGGACTACAACGAAAACGACGTGAACACCGCTCAACAGCAGACCACCGCTACACTGGAATCCAACCCGGATGTGGTCGGTGTGTTCGGCGCGAACACCTTTAGCGCGCAGGGCGCCGGTGCCGCCGTGCAGAATGCCGGCCTCGGCGGTGCGGTTGAGGTTGTGGCCTTCGACGCCAGCGCGTTTGCCATCGAACTGCTGCGTGATGGTACCGTAACGCAGGTCATCGCCCAGAAGCCGGGCGACATGGGCTTCTTCGCCGTGGTCAACGCAGTTGCCGACCACCGTGGCGTGAGCAGCTTCCCCAAGCGACTGCCGACCGGCTACGCCGTGATGAACATCGACAATGTGGATGACCCGGAAATCGCCCGCTTCATCTACCGTGAAGAATAAGCACTAGTTTGCAGACAGGGGTGGGGCAACCTGCCCCTGTTCGTATTTTTTTACCGAATAGACGAGACACTAGCAATGGCAACAGCATCTGTCGAAAAGCCGAAACGCGGGGGCATCCCCCTCTCAGAGAGCATCACGCGCTTTCTGGTCGACCAGTGGTCGTGGTTATTTTTGATTCTATTGATTGCAATTATTGCATCCATCAACCCGGTATTCCTCAGCCCACGTAGCATTTCCAGCATGCTGGTTTCTACCACGCTGATTCTGTTGATGGCACTCGGGCAAACGTACGTCATCATCACCGCTGGCATCGATCTTTCGATCGGTTGGACGGTCGGCCTTGCATCGGTCATTGCGGCCACCGTTATGCGCGACGTCGGCGACGCAGGGATGGCCCCAGCTATCGCGATTAGCCTCGGTGTTGTTGCAGGCCTCATCGCGGCGATTATACCGGGCATAATCAACGGTTTGCTCGTCGCCGAATTGCGCATCCCTCCCTTTATCGCGACGATCGGCATGTTTGGTATCGTACGCGGCGCGGCCTTCCTCCTTACGGACGGGAAAAACGTGGTCGGCGACATCCCCGCCAATGTGCGTGAGACGCTCCGCATGATCGGCAATGGCAGTATGCTCTATCGAATACCGGACATCGGCATTACGTGGTTTAGCCAACCGGCGGAACTAAGCCGGGAGCAACTCCGTGGCCTGGAGCGTTTGTTGCCCTACCCTGTGGTGATTACGGCGGTCGTCGCGATCGTTTTGGCGTTTGTGTTGGCCCGCACCAAGTTCGGACGCCACACCTATGCCATCGGCGACAACGAAGAAGCATCCCGTCGTGCAGGTATCAACGTGAATCGGCACCTGCTGTACATCTACGTGTTGGCCTCTGGCACAGCGGGTATCGCAGGCATATTGCATGTATTCAGGTTTACGGCGGGTGCCCCAAACAGCGGTGAGGCCGCCCTGCTGGACTCAGTTGCGGCGGTGGTTATCGGCGGAACGAGCCTGTTCGGTGGTGAGGGTAGAATCAGCGGTACGATCGTCGGCGCGTTGATAATCGGCGTGCTGGAAACAGGTTTGACGATTCTCGCGGTGCCCTCGCTGTGGAAGTTCATCGTCGTCGGTGTGATTATCATTATCGCCGTGTTGGTGAATAAGCTGCAAGCACGTCTCGAAGCGCGCCGTGTCAAGCGAGAGGAGCACGCCTGATGGACGCACAAAAAAACCCGATTCTTCAAGTCAGTGGCGTGTCGAAGTATTTTGGCGGCCTCACCGCCCTCGACAACGTCTCGCTGGATATTTACCCCGGTGAGGTCGTCGCGCTGTTGGGCGACAATGGCGCGGGCAAATCGACGCTGATTAAGTGCATTTCAGGTGTGTATCAGCAGGATGACGGCGAGGTTCTCTTCAACGGGCAAGCCATTACGGATATGAAGCCCGCCCAAATTCGTGACCTCGGCATCGAGACAATTTACCAGGACCTTGCACTCGCCGAGCAACTCGACGTAGGCGCGAACGTGTTCCTGGGCAAGGAGAAGATGAAGAACTTCCTGGGCTTCATCCCCGTGACTGACGACGAGTACATGCGCGAGGAGGCCGCCAAAGTTCTTGAGCGGTTGGACATCCACATCCCAAATCTGTCGCAGAAGCTCGTGCGCCTCTCTGGTGGGCAGCGACAGGCCGTTGCCATCGCCCGCGCCATTTATTGGGATGCGCGCCTCGTCATCATGGACGAGCCGACAGCGGCACTCGGTGTACCGGAGCAACGCAAGGTACTCGCGCTCGTGCGCTCGCTGCGAGATGAGGGTATCCCGGTTATCATCATCAGCCACAACATGCAAGACGTGCTCGATGTGGCCGACCGCCTCGTCATCATGTTGCGGGGTCGGCGGGTAGCGAACTTGCCCCGCAGCGAGGCTACCGAAGACCTCATCGTGAAGTATATTATGGGTTCGCCGGACGTCATCAACACCTAAACCCGGCACTGTATCCATCATCGAGGAGACATTTGTGACGACACTATTGACCCCTGGCCGCTGGCGTGGCCTAAAAACCACGAGCCTGCTGGATAAGCACATTTTCGGCATCGTCGCGTTCGATCAGCGCGGCAGTTATCGGCGGATGCTGCCCGAGAACACACCGTACCCCGATGCTGTGAAGATTAAGGAAGAGGTTGTGGGTGCGCTCACGTTGCACGCCACTGCCGTTCTGCTGGACCCAACGTACGGCCTCGGCCCGGCGATGCAGATGACCGGCAAAGCAGGCCTCGTACTGGCGCTGGAAAAAAGCGGTTACAGTGGGGACGACACCCACCGCCGCCCGGAGTTCGTCGATACGTGGACGCCGGAGAAAATCCGCAAAATGGGCGGCAACGCCGTGAAGTTGCTGGTGTACTACAACCCCAACAGCGGTGACCTCGTCGACGAAATGGACACCCTCATCACCGAAAAGGTTGCGGAAATCCACGCGCACGACCTCCCCGTATTCCTGGAGCCGATGTCATACAGCATCGATGCCGATGTCGACAAGAAGAGCGCGGCGTTCGCGGCGCAGAAGCGCCAAATCGTCGTAGAAACTGCTCGGCGACTGTGCAAGACGGGCGCCGACGTGCTGAAGATGGAATTTCCCTTCGACCACAACCACGAGGCCAACGAAGCCGTTTGGCGCGAAGGCTGCCAGGAACTCAGCGAGGCAAGCACCGCACCCTGGGTCCTGCTGAGTGCAGGCGTCGACTTCGAAACATTCGAGCGGCAGACCATCGTGGCATGTGAGGCTGGCGCAAGTGGCTTCCTGGCGGGTCGTGCCATCTGGAAGGAAGCGGTCAATATGACGCCCGAGGAACGCAAAGTGTTCCTCGAAGGCCAGGCAACCGACCGCCTGAAGACGCTGCTGACCATCGCTGGCGAGAAATCGCGCCCATGGTCAGCGTTCTACAGCGCGCCCGTATCGAGCGAACTGTGGTACGAGGACTACGCCTGATAGAGCGAGGGGGCGGCATGCGCCCCCTCAGGCTACCCCCTCTAGCCCTTCAGGCCCGATGTCGCTACCCCTTCGACGAAGTAGCGCTGCGCCAGTATGAAAATGATGATCGGCGGGAGAATCGCTACAGCAGCACCCGTCAATACGAGGTTGGGCTGGTCGGCAAAGGCATTGCTCAACCGAATCAGCGAAAGCGTGAGGACGTGATTCGCATCGTTACCCTCACCGATGATCAACAGCGGCCACAGGAAGCTGTTCCACGCGTACAGAAACGAGAAAACAGCCAACGTTGCAATCGATGGCGTGGTAAGCGGCACGAAGATCGTCCACAAAATGCGCAGACGGCTCGCGCCGTCCATCAGCGCGGCCTCCTCAAGTTCCTTGGGTATCGTGACGAACGCCTGCCTTAGCAAGAACGTTCCGTATGCAGTGAACACCCACGGCACAATGAGCGAAACCAACCGCCCCTGCCACCCGATGACCACCATCAATCGATACATCGGAATCACCAACACAACAAACGGGATCATCACGCTACCAAGGTACAACAGGAACAGGGTATCGCGGCCACGAAATTGCACCCGGCTAAACGCGTACCCCCCAAATACCGAGGTAATCATCTGCCCAAGGGTGACGCCCACCGTTACGATGGTCGTGTTCACAAGCGCACGGTCGAGGTTCAGTTCGAACACGGCGTTATAGTTCTCCGTTTGGAAGTCAACCACCTCAGACTGTTCGGCTGTGCGCGCGACGGCCAATGCGGTTATGTCGGGGTTGTTTGGGTCAAAGAACTCGTCGAGGCTACCACGATAGGCAAGTAGCAGCTCCTGCGTTTCGCCATCGACGGTCACTTCGTACAGGTCGAAATCCTCTTCTTCGCCCTCGCTGTCCAGCAGAAGCACCTCCTGCTCCAGGTCGACGGCCTCATCGAGCGGAATTTCGACGACGATTTCACTCTCGCGAGCCTCATCGACGTTCATCAGTGCTTCCGTCGTGAAAAACCCGAAGCGGACGCTTTCGCCGGTCGGCACCATATCGCGGACCTGCCCGTCCACTTCAATCTGGAAAAGTGGCACCGATTCATTATTGAAGTCGGTGGTGACAGGAGAATATGGCAATAGCCGGGGCGGACTAGTGAACACATCGTCACTGGTCTTGAAGGAGGTCGTCATCATGTAGATGAACGGAAACAGCATGATGAACGCAAACCCGACCAATACTACGTAGATCAACACACGCCCTACGTAAAACTGTACTTGTTCCTGAGTTGTCGCATTTTCAAGCATAATTGGCTCCTATTCGTATGCGCCTTCGCGCTGCGCACGGAACTGAATAAACGTAATCGCGAAGATGATGAGGAACAGCAGCCACGCCACCGACGAGGCATACCCGAACTCGAACTGGAAGAAGCCACGGCGGTACAGGTAGTACACCGAGGTCGTCGCGTTCTCTGGGATCGGTTGCGACGGAAATAGTGCAAACGGCTCGTTGAACACCTGCAAAATTTGAATCACTGTGGTGATAACCACGAAGAAGGTCGTGGGCGCGAGCATGGGCAAGGTCACATTTAGGAACTGCTCCCAGCGATTTGCCCCATCGACGGTCGCCGCCTCGTACAACACATTCGGGATACCCTGCAACCCGGCGAGGAACAACACCGTATTGAAGCCCACCACCTGCCATGCACTCAGCAACACCATCGAAATGAGCACGACGCCGGGGTCGGTGAGCCACAGAATTTGCGGGTCGGTAAGTTGGATACCGGGTATCACATTAATGGCATTCACGGCCTGCGAAATGAAGTGATTGAAAAAGCCGATTGTCGGCGTGTATAGCCACCGCCAGATGAGCGCCGTACCGACTACTGCGGCAACCGATGGCAAGAAGTAAATCGCCCGGAAGAGCTTCATCCCTGGCAACTTACTGTTGAGCACCATCGCCAACAGCAAGGCAGGAATCGTACTGAGTGGCAGTTGGAACAAGCAGAAAAGTAGCGTGTTGCGCAAACTAATCCAGAAGAGCCGATCCTTCGCGCCGACCACGTACTGCTGCCCGCCAAACCCATAGGTGAACATCTCGACAAAACCCACATCCAGGGCATCTTGTGGAATGTCCGACTCAATGGGACGCACCTGCATCGATAAGATTTCGATATAGTTGTCGACGCCGACAATATTTGGAATTTGCCCAACCGTACTATCCGTAAAGCTGAGGTACAGCGACAGCAACAGCGGCCCGGCAAAGAAAACCGCAAAGCCGAAGATATTCGGCGCAAGCATGAGCCACCCCTGCCACGCATCGCGTTCGAAGGGCGTTTCGCCGAAGGTATCGGCGGCAAGCAACACACGCCAGCCCAACACCGAAAATACCACAGTCGCGATGGTGAACAACCAGGCCTGTAGTGCAGGGATTGTGAGTACACCGCCGTCTTCGACAGGGCTAAAGTTGAGGTAAACACCGATCACGTGCGTAATGCCGTCGAGGATACCACTGAACCACAGCACAAGAATGAGCGTGAGCACAGCGACCGCCAGTGCGGCGTTCAACAGAGCACCATTCACGGGGTTGGTTTCATCGAAGCGCGCGCTCAGCCAGTTGAGCGCATAGGCCAGTGCAAAGCCACTGATGAGCCACGGTGTACGTATCAATCCGTCAGCCAGCGGTTCGAAGGTATCCCACACACCCCAAACGGTAATCGTTCCTATTAGGCTTACAACAAACCCGACGAGGTAAAGCCCCATCGAGGCATAGCGCCCGTACGGCTTCCGCTGGTACATCCCAAGCCCAGCATAGATCGCGATACCGAGAGGGATCAATGCCGTAATCGCCGCAAAATACTGTACCGGACGCCCCAACCGGCCAAAATCCTGCAACCGAAAAATATAAATACTCAACACCAATGAAACGAGAATAATGACCGCGTTCCACCCCAGGCAAGCATTGATTAACGTCTGAATAGGCCCTGAAGCCTCTGCTGGATGACCGGAATTCGGCACACCCTCCATGTTTGTTTCCATGCGTGCAGCCTTCAAATACTTGTCGAAATAAAAAGGCGGGCACACAGGGTAACCCTGTGACCCGCCAGAAAGACGCTGAGCCGTTACCGCTTAGCTCTCGAATTCACCAGCGACCTGCTGGCAAATGGTCTCACCGAATTCCTCAGGCGACAGATCACCATTGAGGATGCTCGTCACGCCAGCGTTGTAAGCCTGGTCGATGGCGGGCCAGTTGCCGTTGAACAGAGGTGCTTCGGTGACACCTGCGTTCAAGCCATCGATGAAGGCCTGGTTGTTCACCGCACCATCGAACGTTCCCATAAACAACTCGATAGCGGCATCGGTGCTACGGCTGGGGATATTTGCGCCTAGGGAGGCGATCTGGCCCTGAATTTCGGCGCTGGTAAGCTGCGTCACGAGTTCCCAGGCAGCTTCAGGGTTTTCGGTGTTGGCGTTCACCACATACGCACCCCAGAAGATCCAGTTGCTATCGCCAGCCGGGCCAGCCGGGAGCGGCGCAACGTTCCAGTTGAAGTCGGCGTTCGCGACGGCACCTGGGGTTGCCCAGCGGCCATTGATGAACATCCCGACGCTACCCGCAAGGAACGGCGGCTCGGAGTCGGTGCCGTAAGGAACTGCAAGACCTTCATTGTAGAGGTTATCGGCAAAGGCCAGGCCTGCAACCGATTCTTCGGTATTCAGTGCACAGTCGGTGTAGGTCTCGTTGAAGAAGCTACCCCCCGCAGCGTTGACAAAGTAACCCCAGTTGGCCCACCACGCGTTCATACCGAAACCCGAAATGTCGTCGCCCAGAGCATTGATCTCCTCAGCGGCTTCAAGGAAGGCGTCCCAATCCCAGCTATCCATCTCAGTCGGGTAATCGAGACCAGCCTCATCGAAGAGGTCTGCATTGTAGTAGATCGCGAAGGCGCTCACGTCACGTGGAAGACCCCAGAGGGCTTCGTTGCCATCAATGGATGTGGTGAGGAACTCCATCGGACCAGCGTAGAAGTTGTCCTGACTGTAGTCTTCATCAGCGGCTGCAATGTCCGCCAGATTGAGGATAAGACCCGCTTCGGCGAAGCGCGCGATATCTGTACCCGGAATCCAGAACACATCCGGCGCGGTCCCAGCTTCGATCTCGGTCACAAGCACGTCCTGGTAACCAGCCGTCTCGCTACCACCCGGCTCGTACTCCAGGGAAATGCCGTCCAGGGCAGCATCGATGGTCTCGCTTGCGGCGGTATACACATCGATTTCGGCCTGGTTGTCGGGGCGGGTACGCCAGCGTAGGGTAATTTCGTCTTGCGCTACGACTGGCAGCACAAAGCTGAGCACCAGTGCAAACGCCATGAACACAGTGAAGCGTTTGAGCATTTAACGCTATCTCCTTGGTAAGAATTAAACTGTTGTACACATTTAGAATTGTACGTTTTTTATGATACCGCGTTTTGTAATTCACACAACACTGACGTTACACAGCGCCGATTACCCGCGGGAAAATCGGCCTTAGTGCAATGTATGCGGCCTTAAACGCTGCAAATAATCGGTCGTAGTGTGCGCGATGATTTGGGTTTGGGGTGTAGGTGGTCGCAGCTTCGATGAGCAGGGCATAGTCTTTGCGGTTACCGTTAGCCACTTGCGCCGCAACGATTGCGCCGCGCAGCCCGGCATTCTCGGCATCGGCGGCCACACGCACCGTGATACCCAACACATCGGCAAAGATTTGCATCCAAGGCCCGCTCTGCGCGCCCATACCAGCAACCACAAGCGATTCTGGCGGTTCAGGCATCAGTTCGTCGAGGGCATGGCGATAGCCAAATGCGACCCCGGTCAAAACAGCGCGTGTCATTTCGGCCTGTGTCGAGGACGCCGACAGGCCGAGAAACGCGCCACGCGCGGACGGATCGACAAACGGTGACCGCTCGCCATTGAGATACGGCAAAAAGAGCAAATTCACCGGCTCGGGGTGGGCTGTAATCGCCTCGTCGACAAGCGCATCGTAGTCATCATACCCGAAGAGGTCACGCACCCATTCCAGGTTGCCCCCTGCGGTTAGCAACGGTGCAATCTGGATTGCATAGGCAGGGTTCGGATGCGCAATAGTAATCACCCCACTGTCGAAGGCGGCCTTTTCTGTACTGGTGAAGGCCACCCACCCGCTCGTACCAAGGTAACCGTAAGCAACGCCTGGCTCGCCGCTGCCAGAACCGATCGATGCCGCCCCCGCATCACCGGGGCCAATGTGGACGGATACACCCGCCGGAAGCCCCAATGTGTCGGCAACTTCGGAGAGCAGTGTTCCAGCGACGGTACCACCAAACACGATCTTGGGCATATTCGCAGCGAGTGGTTGCACCGGGTCGAGGTCGAGCACGGTGCGAGCCTGCCAGTTCATCAAACCCGTTGTGGAAGTGGTCGTCGTATCGCTGACGCGCGCGCCGGTCAGCTTGAACGCAATGTAATCGGCGGCCCCAAACAAGACATGTTCGGTCACGGAAAACGACTCCGGCTCGTGTTCAGCAAGCCACATTAGCTTCGCAGGAAGACCATCTGGCCCTTCGGCCTGTTTGTTACCGGTCTGCCGTCGCAAAGCATCGATGTCCGTCGCGGTGACGAAGGCCTCGGCTTGCGCTGTTGCCCGGGTATCACTGTATAAAATAGCGGGCCGCACCGGCTCACCTGTGGCACTCAATAGAATGAGTTCCTGCATCTGCCCGGTGAGCGCAATAGCTGTCACATCGGCGCGGCGTGTGAGGTCACCGATCGCGCCCTGTGCGGCTGCCCACCAGTCGAGCGGGCTTTGCACGACGCGGTTAGGACCCGGGTGTTGGGTGGGGTAATCGCGGTAAGCACTCTCCACCTGTACCAGCGCCTCATCGAAGAGGGCCGCTTTCGTTCCCGTGGTGCCAATATCCAGTATCAGCCACATAGCTTTTTCCTCCGTCAGTCGCGGTGGCCGAGGCGGCTGAGCGCCACCGCAAGAATAATGATAAACCCGGTTAACACCTGCTGGATGAACGAATCCACCGAGAGCAGGCGCAGGCCGTTCGCCAGCACGCCGAGAATGAGCACACCGACGAACGTTCCCAGCACATGCGGCTCGCCCTCCTCGCTCATCGTCATACCCAGGAAAACCGCCGCAATCGCCTGCAACATGAGGCCATCACCCTGGGTCGGATTCGCGGTTTCCAGGCGGCTTACGAGCATCAACCCGGCGATTGCTGCCCCTACGCCACTCATCACAAACGTGGAGAGGCGAATCGTCCGCACGGGCAAACCGCCCAGCCGCGAGGCCTCGTAGTTGCCGCCCACGGCGTACACCCGCCGCCCGAAGATCGTTTGCTCCAGAACAAGCCAAATGATGAATAGGATCACCAGCGACAGTATCGTGAGGTTGGGGAAGGTGGTCAGCCGACCGTTGATTTCTCCGAGTGGGATACCGCCACGCGCAAACCCACCGAAGGCATCGGCGACAACACTACCGAAGATGGTCTTGCCATCGCTAACGAGCAACGCAAGCCCTGCGAACATCGTCAGGGTGCCGAGCGTGGCAACAAAGGCACTGATGCGTATGTACGACACCAGCAACCCGTTGAGTCCGCCGCCGAGTGCGCCAATTGCAACAGCCGCAATCATTGCGATAAGGGTTGGCTGCCCTACCTCGACCAGACGTGCTGCAACAATACCACTGAGGCTCGCCATCGCGCCCACACTCAGGTCGAAGTCTCCGACGGCCATAACAACCGTACTCGCAAATGCAATCACCCCGAGGATGCTCACCTGCTGCGAGATGTTGAGCCAATTGCGAACGCTCAAGAACGTCGTCGGGCGTAGGTAGCCAAAAATCATCACAATGACCATAAAGCCGAGCAGCGTCCCGAAACGGCGCAAGAGTAACCGTCCATTGACCACAGGCGTACGGTTTTTTCGTTTTGGTGCAGAAATATCGGTCAATGGTCGCTCCCATAGCAAAGTTGCAACAGTGATGCCTGTGTTAGTTCCTCGGTCTTTACAATGACCTCACTACGGCCCCCGCGCATGACAAGCACTCGGTCGCACATACAGATGAGTTCTGGCAGGTCGGAGCTAGCAATGATGAAACCGGTCCCCCGGTAACTCACCTCGCGAATCAGGTGGTAAATATCCACCTTCGCGCCCACATCGACACCGCGTGTCGGCTCGTCCATCAAAATCAGACGAGGGTGGCGGGCTAAGGTCCTTGCGAATACGACCTTCTGCTGATTACCACCGCTAAGTTGCCGCACCCGCTGATGCACCCCCGCCGCACGAAGCTGAACATCGTTACCGAGCTGCCGACTGGCCGCGCGTTCGACCGACCGATTCACGAATCCACCGCTCCGGCTAAAGTGCTCCATATGCGGCAGCAGCATATTTTCGAGTACGGCGCGCCCCGGCACAATCGCCTGTGCGCGTCGCTCGCCGGGGATGTACGCCACACCGGAGTCCCAGCTTGCAGCGATACCACCGCGATGTGCTATGCCGTCCAGTACAATGCGACCGGCGACTAAAGGAGACAAGCCCAGCAACGCATGGAGCAAATTCGTTTGGCCGTTGTCGCGCAGGCCCGTCACACCGAGGATTTCACCACGGCGCAGGTCGAAGGAGATGCTATGCAAAGCGTCTGTGCTGAGATTTTCGACCCGCAACAGGTTCGTCTCGGCGATGGGCGTTTGGCGAGCAGGATACACCTGCTCGAACGAGCGCCCCGTCATTGCATGGATCACATCAGATTGTGTGAGGGCTACAGTCGGTTGGGTGGTGACCACTCGCCCGTTGCGCATCACCGTGACGACATCCGCAATATCAAAAATTTCGTTCATCCGATGTGACACGTACAGAATCGCATGGCCTACCCCTGTCAACCTGCGTATCACCGCGAAAAGCGTATCGACCTCTTGATTTGTTAGTGCGGCAGTCGGCTCGTCCATGATGTAGACCTGTGCAGACTCGGATACTTCGCCTGGATTTTCGCCGAGGGTACTGGCGATGCGTACGAGCATCTTGTCGCCGATGCTGAGCTTTGCCATTTGCGCCTGCACATCGACGTGTGTCACACCGACCTGTTCGAGGATGGCTCGTGCGCGCTCGTTCAGCCCGCGCCAATCGACGAAAATGCCCGCTCGGCGCGGGTAGGGGCGGTTGATGAAGATATTCTCTGCGACGCTTAACTCAGGAACGTAGCTTAACTCCTGGTGGATGGTATGGACACCGAGGGCAAGCGCTTCCCTCGGAGAATCGATCGTCACGGGAGAGCCGTTTCGGTGGAACTGCACCATGTCAGCATCGATTACACCGGCCATGATGCGTATCAGCGTGGACTTACCGGCACCATTTTCACCAACAAGGGCCTGGACCTGCCCACCTTGCAGCGCAACCGAGGCATCGACGAGGACGGGCGTATCACCATAGCGCTTGTGCGCACCAGCAATCGAAAACAGATGGGTATACATAAGAAGTTGCGGCGGGCGTATGTGACTATGCCCGCCGCTGTGGAGAGGATACTGCTACTCGTTCAGGTCGGCGGCAGTCACCAAGCTGGCCTGCGCGTAATAAACCGGCTGGGTAATCTCACCACCTGCGAGGTACGTTTCGACCAGATCGGCGGTTTGCCCGGCAATGCCCGCAAAGTTCTGGCGCATCGTCGCCTCGAAGTTGCCACCGCCGGCAATCGCGTCGAGGGCCTGTTCGGTGCCGTCGATGCCGACGATGACGATCCCTTCGCCCTCACGGCCTGCCGCCTCGATAGCCTGCAACGCACCGAGCGCCGGGTCATCCCAGGCAGCCCACACTGCATTGATGCTCCCCGGTTCCGGGTTGGCTTCGAGGACAGCTTCCATCGCATCGCGCGCACCGGCCAACGGCCCCGCATCGAAGCTCGGCGTGATGGCATCGACCACCGTAACATCTGGCGTATTGTTGAAGATCGCCTGCGCGATTGCGCCACGCTGCTGCACAGGCGGGTACGGCTCGAAGATGAACATCACCACGTTGCCGGAGCCGTTCAATTGGTCGACGACGTAGGTGGCAGTCTCGGCGGCCATCGCATAGCCGTTGCTCGTCACGTTAGCGACGAGATTCGGGTCGGTTCCACTGTCCATACCGAATACAGGAATGTCGACCTCAGCAAGCGCGGAGAGACCCTGGCTAATCTGTGTTGGGTCCACATTGATGACAACCGCATCGACATCGGTGCGAAGCGAGATGTCCTCAAGCGCGGCAACGAGCGCCTGTACATCTTCGTTCGTATTCACCACCTCGACGGAAAAACCCTTTTCGGCAGCACCAGCTTCGAAGGCTTCTACCATCAATTGGGTACCCGGCTGAGCCAACCAAGGCGTCGCCACAACGACGGTCGGCGAATCCTGCGCCAGAGACATCGGCGCGGCCATAAGCAACACCAACACAACAACGATTAATTTTAGAGAGACTCGCTTCATGAGTGTATTTCCTTCAGAATGTTTTTCAGTATTTCTGCGGAGCGTCATTATAGCCAATGACCAACACCCCACGCCAGTTAATTGTGGGGCATTCGTAAGTTTCTCGATAAGCGCAGTACGAACAGGTTAACGTCACTCGCGATACTCGACACCAGGCAGCACACACAGCAACTCAACCAGCACATTCGCGCCAAGCAAGGCCGTGTTTCCGCTGGGGTCATACGGTGGTGATACCTCTACCAGATCCACGCCAACGATGTGAAGAATCTCATCGACGCGGTGCTCGCGCTCTTTTTTGTCGACACCCCGCATCGCCAGCCCAAAGCCCACGTTCCGCGCAACGGGCATGTGCCGGGACACCGCGCACCTCTCGCGTTTCTTGCAGGAGAAGATTCAC